>JAYTCN010000206.1:0-10056 GCA_043736475.1 Paracoccaceae bacterium | reverse complement strand
ATCGGGTGGTCGCGGGCGACAGGGCAATTGGCGGCCTCGCCTTGCAGCGGCTCACGGAAGATCGAGGACATGAAGCTGGAGGCGGCGCTGTTCGGCCTGCCGGGCCGGATTGAAACAGTCGGCAGACGCAACCCGCGCCCGTCGATCAGCCCGCGCCGGGAAAAGTCGTTGAGCATCAACTCGCCCATGGCTTTCTGGCTGCCGTAGGAGGTTTGCGGGTTGAGTTCGACGCCGTCGGTGATGATTTCGGGTGCCTCGCCGCCATGGACGGCGCAGGAGGAAGAATAGACGATGACCGGCGGTTTGCCGGTGCGAATGCCCGACTGCCGGGCGGCTTCGAGCAGGTTGATCATACCGTAAAGGTTGATACTTAAACCAAGGTCAAGATCGGCTTCAGAGCCGCCAGAGGCAAGCGCGGCGAGGTGGAAAACCACGTCGGGGCTGGCGGCAAACAGCCGCCCGGCGGTGCCGGGGTCCGCCAGGTCGGCGGCAATTCGTTCAACATTGAACGGTGCCGGGATTTCGGCGGGTTCGTTCAGATCAGCCAGGACCAGCGACGTGATCCCCTGCCCGTTCAGGTTGTTGGCGCGGGCCAAGGCCTGCCCTAGCTTCTGGCCGAGAAACCCGGCCCCGCCGGTCACCAGAACCCTCACGATGTGATGCCGCCGTCAATGATCATCGCCTGGCCGGTCAGATAGGCCGACTCGTCGGAGGCGAGATAGACCACCATCGCCGCGATTTCTTCGGCCGTTCCAAGCCGTCCGATCGGCTGGCGGGCGATGAAAGCTTTCAGCGCGCCGTCGTAATCGCCGGTGGCGCGCAGCCTTTCGTGCAGCGACGGGCTGTCGACGGTGCCGGGGCAGACGCAGTTGCAGCGGATGCCGCGGGTGACGAAATCCTTGGCCACCGATTTGGTCAGCCCGATGACCGCCGCCTTGCTGGCGCCGTAGACAAAGCGGTTCGGCACCCCCATCAGCGACGAGGCGACCGAGGCCATGTTGATGATATTGCCGCGCCCGCGTTCCAGCATGCCGGGCAGCGCCGCCTTTATGGTGCGGAACATCGCCCGGGCATTGAGGGCGAAGGCGAGATCCCAGTCGGCCTCGCTCGCGTCCAGAATAGTCCCGGCATGGACATAACCGGCGCAGTTGAACAGAATGTCGGGATGCGCCGCCGTCACCGCTTCGGCCACCGCGTCGGCGTCGGTGACATCGAGCGCCCGCGTCGCGCAGTCGAGCCCGTCGAGCAACCCGGCCCGCAGGTCGGTGGCGACCACCGTCGCCCCCTCGCGGATGAAAGCCTCGGCGGTGGCCCGGCCGATGCCCTGGCCCGCAGCGGTGATGAAGGCGCGTTTTCCGTGCAGTCTCATGTTCAATTCCCGATTTCACTGGCAAAATAATCGACCATCTCGGGCACCGTGTTCCTGGCCCAACCCTGATCGCGGGCGTCGGCCAGTGCGGCCAGCGCCGCCCCCGACATGGCGCTGGTGGCCCCCAGGCTTTGCGCCATGCGGGCATAGTAGGAGATATCCTTGGCGGCGTTGGCGATCGAAAAGGCGAGTTGATTGCTGCCGTCGATGGCGTGGGCCTTGATGAAATCCATCATCCCCGACCGGTTCGGCCCGCTCGACAGCACGTCATACAGGGTCTGGCGCGACAGGCCGGCCTGATCGGCCATCACAAACGCCTCGGCCATGGCGCAGGCACTGGTCATGGCATAGAAATTGTTGATCAGTTTCAGGGTCTGGCCGGAGCCAACCGGGCCGACGTGGAAGGTGTTCTCGGCCAGTTCGGCAAACAACGGCCTGGCGCGGGCGAAATCGGCATCGCTGCCACCGACCATCAGGTTCGCCTTGCCGTCGCGGGCGTGCGCCGGAGTGCGGCCGACGGCGGCGTCGAGAAAGGCCACCTGCTTTTTTTGCAGATCGGCGGCGATGCGCAACGACGAAACCGGCAGCGAGGTGCCGAAGTCGATGACCATGGTGCCGGCCCTGATGCCCGCCAGCACGCCTTTTGCCTCGTAGATGCGGGATTCGACCTGATCCGAGGTCCCGACGCAGATCATCACCACGTCGCTGCTGGCGGCCATGGCACCGGCATCGGTCGCTTCGCTGGCACCCAGCGCAACCACGGCGTCGATATTGCCGCGTGACGTGCTGCCGAGCACCGACACCGCATAGCCCTTTGCCAACAACCGCGCCACGATCGCCGACCCCAGCAGGCCAACGCCGATGAAACCGATTTTCGGGGTCACATCGTTGCTCCGATTTGCCAGGGCACGAATTCGTAGTCGCCCAGTCCCTCGGCCTCGGATTTCGACTGTTCGCCCGAGGCGACGCGCAGGATCATGGCGTAGATCTCGCGGCCCTTTTCCGCGATCGAAACCCCGTCGAGGATGGTTCCCGCGTTGATGTCCATGTCGCCGGTCTGGCGGGTGTACATCTCGGTATTGCTGGCGACCTTGATCGTCGGCGAGGGTTTGGAGCCGAAGGCCGAGCCGCGCCCGGTGGTGAACACGATCAGGTTGCAGCCCGAGGCGATTTGCCCGGTGGCCGAAACCGGGTCGTAGCCGGGCGAATCCATGAAGGTGAAGCCCTTGGCGGTGACCGGTTCGGCGTATTTGAACACTCCCATCAACGGCGTGGTGCCGCCTTTGGCCGCCGCGCCCAGCGATTTCTCCAGAATGGTGGTCAGCCCGCCCTTCTTGTTGCCCGGGCTGGGGTTGTTGTCCATCGAGCCGCGATTGCGGGCGGTATATTCTTCCCACCACTTGATCAGGCCGAGCAGCTTTTCCCCGATGGCAGGTGTGGAAGCGCGCCGGGTCAGCAGATGCTCGGCCCCGTAGATTTCCGGGGTCTCGGCCAGCACTCCGCCACCGCCCTGCGCCGTCAGCAGGTCAACGGCATAACCCAGAGCCGGGTTGGCGGTGATGCCCGACCAGGCGTCCGAGCCGCCGCATTGCAGGCCAACCAACAATTGCGACGCCGGGCACGGCACGCGCGTCGCCGCGTTCACCAAAGGCAGCATGGCGGTGATCTTCTCGATTCCTTTCTCCACCGTTTTCCGCAAACCGGCCACGTCCTGAATGTTCATCACCTGAAACAGCGGCCCGGTTTTCAATCCATAGGCCTCGACGATCCAGTCGATCTGGTTGACCTCGCACCCCAGCCCGACCATCAGCACCGCGGAAACGTTGGGGTTGCGGGCATAGCCCCACATCACCCGGTTCAGCGCTTCGAACCCCTCGCCCGAATCGGCCATGCCGCAGCCGGTGCCGTGGACAAAGGCGGCAACGCCGTCGATGTTGGGGAATGGGGCCAGCACTTCGGGGCTGAAATGGGCGGCGATCTTGTGCGCCGCCGTCGCCGAGCAGTTCACCGAGGTGATGACGGCGATGTAGTTGCGGGTGCCGGCCTGGCCATTGGCGCGGCGATAGCCCAAGAACGTGTCCTGGGTGGCGGCAGGCGCGACCGGACGCAGGTCGGTGCCGAATTCGTAGGTCTGGTCGACGGCGCGGAAGTCGAGGTTATGCACATGCACATGGGCGCCCGCCGCAATATCCTCGTGGGCATAGCCGATCACCTGAGCATATTTCAGCACCGGCTGGCCTTTGGGGATTGCGCGCAGTGCCACTTTGTGCCCGCGCGGGATCAGGGCTGTGGTGGTGACGCCCTCGACCAGCGTGCCCACTTCCAGCGGACGGATGGCGGTAGCGACGTTATCGGCGGGGTTGAGGCAGACGGTCATTTTTTCGGACATGGTCGGGTTCCAGGATGATGCAAGGCAAGGCTCGCCCGCCAGTTTCGCAGATGCGGCGGGTGAGCGAAAGGGGGGGCCAAACCCTGCTTGGCATCCTTTCCGGGTACCACCGCCAGATGCGCCTGCACGCCGTCGCGCGACACCGCCGGGGCCAGCAAATCCTCGAGGAAAAACGCGGTCAGCTGGGCCCGGCACGGTTTTCAGTTCTGACAACCCGCAACAAGTTCAACCGGCAATCCGTGTGGCGTTTCGAGAAATGCACGGCGCCACTCCGTCTCGCGACGCGCGACAGATTCTTGAGTTAGTTCGCCGCTGGCAAGCAGCAAGGTTTCCAGTGCTCGCAAGGCCGCTTGATAATATCCGGTCCGCTCGTCAGGAACTCGATCCACTTCATTTTTCTTGAGTTCTTTGCCCAGAGCCTCAGACCATTGCGCAGGCGAAAACAGGCCTCTTTGGCAACTTGCGAACGCCAGCGCCATAACCTGGGCCTGCCACGGTTCATCAAATGCCGGTTGCCTGTCCTGGGCCGCAAGCGGACCGAAAGCAAGATCACGACTGCAGTTCAAGATAACTCTCCCACAGATCGAGACAGACGAAACCTCGGTCAGACCGGGCTTCGGGCCACAGTTCAGCGCGCTGAAACGCAACTGTGTAAAGCGGCTCCGCCCGCGGCGCCAAAATCGCGTTTGCATCGGGCAGCACATGGAACCCGTGGTAACTTTCGATCAAACCGCGCCGCCCGCGCACATATGCGGGCAGTCGCGTATGCCCCGAATGCCCGTGACTTACCGCTCGCACTGCTTGGCCGACACCCATCAATGGTTCTGCCGCAGCTTCGCGCCTGAACGAGTCCACTGACTTTTTGGCAGTGTCAACTTCTGCGGGTGACATGGGTTTGGGGAACCCGGTCAAGGCAGTGACCGCATGACCACTTGATATTTCCGTTACGGTCGCCAGGCCAGAGTTGACCATCATCGCGGCATAGGTCAGGAGCCATTGATCATAGTATGGCCGCGTCAGATAATCGACGGGATCGATCAATTCCCGACAGTGACGAAACCAATCGAGGTTCCAGTCAGCGGGTCGGCTGATGGCTCTGACAATCCCAAAGACCCGCGCCTCCCACGGCGCATGGAAGGGTTCCCCGCTCTCATCCACATCGATTGGCCCGAAGCCTTCGCGGCCACCGATGTCGTGCATGCCGTCCATCAGGCTGTTGCCTTGCGCAAAAGCGGCAGATCGCGTTCGGTGCCAATCATCGAGTTGCGTGATACGATCGAGGCAAGTTCGGCTTCGGTCCAGCCTGCCGTTCCTTCAGGCCGCTCGGGCAGAACCAGATAGCGCAATTCAGCAGTGCTGTCCCACACGCGAATTTCGACGTCTTCTGCGACGGTGACACCGAATTCGCCGAGAACACCCTTTGGATCACGGACAGCGCGCGCGCGGTAGGCTGCCGTCTTGTACCAGTTCGGCTGGATGCCAAGGATGGCGTGCGGATAACAGGAACACAGGGTACAAACGACCAGATTGTGAACCGAAGGCGTGTTTTCAACCGCGCGCAGATGCCCGGTCGCCCGACCCTCAAATCCGAATTCCTTGATCGCTTCTGTTCCATCGTCGAGAAGGCGTTGTTTGAATCCCTCATCGACCCAGAACCGTGCCACGAGCTGAGCGCCCCGTTTCGGGCCGATCTCCTCGGTGTAAACGTCGATCCAGGCATCGACCGTCCGCGGATCGATCAGGTTTTTTTCGATGAGCAGGCTTTCCAGCGCCTTGACGCGCAAGGCCGGATCAGATGGCAGATGGCTGTGCAGGTCTTGATGGATATGCGCGACCTTGCGAGAATGGTGCTCCGTCATCGGAATTGCTCCAAGCATGGATCATTCTGAATTCGATTTATCATCACGACGCTGGGTTGAACAGCGTCAATGGCGGAGCCCCGCATGTCCGCCGTCTTGACTCAGCGTCCGGCCTACTGTTTCCCAGTCTCGCCCGCGACCACCGCCAGATGTACCTGCGCACCGTCGCGCCGGGTCGCCGGTGCCAGCAAATCCTCGAGAAAAAACGCGGTCAGCTGGGCGCGGCTCGACATGCCGGATTTGCGATAGACCGATGCGGCATGCTGGCGGATGGTGGCCTCGGCGGACTCGCGCAAAACCCCGATTTCCTTGTGCGACAGCCCCTTGAGCATCAGTTCGGCCACGTCTTCCTCGGCTTGCGTCAGTTGCCAGGCCTGAAACTGGGCCCGGATGGCCCGCGACAGCCCGTCGACATGCGCCCGCGCCGCCGAACGCCAGCGGTCACCTTCGCGTTTGGCGTCATTCAGGTCGGTTATCAGGTCCCGGCGCTCGCGGCGCATTTCGCTGGTCTGCAGCGAGACAAACGTGGTCAGGATCACGGCGGCGGCCAGGAGCGTCACCTCGAACATGTCAAAGGCGAAATTGAACCAGTTGAACGGTTCGCCGGTTTTCAGGTTTTCGACGACCACGAAAGCGAAGTAGAGCGCGACGGCGGTGACCAAGAAGATTTGCAGACGTTTCATAAGTCAAGTCCTTGGGTTGCGCGCAGGATACAGAATCGCGGGCGATTCTGCATCCGGCTTGTTGGCGCGATTCATTCGGTGGCGAAAAACGAGGCACCGCCGATGGTCATGTTGCCGCTTACCTCGATCGCCAGCACCTCGATTTCATAGACCGAGGCGGCGTCAAGAATAGAGGCCGGCACGATGAACGAGGTTTGATCCGGGCTGACATGGATATTGATGTCGGGCCGGGAAAACCCGTTCGGATCGGTGTAATTGTGTTTCTCCACCGTCAGCTGATAGCCGATGATGTCGACCGGGCCACCATCGAGCGCGGTGGTGACCGGGTTCCACGCCACTTTGAGATCGGCGACCGGCACCGTCGGCAGGTTGCCCTCGTCCGGCTCGGGCACCAGCGCCGGTTCGAGGATTTCCGGCATCGCCGGCACCACATGGGTGAAATGCGCCGCCCCGACCAGACCGGTGCCGTCAAGGGCGATGGCTTTCACCGGGTATTCGCCTTCGGGGAAGGCTTTCTTCAGGTCCTCATAGCCCCATTCTTCGGCCGCCGGCTCGACCGATTCCCAGAACACGCCGCTGAGGCCGAGGTCGTGGAACTGGGCTTCCGGCTTGATATGGACGATCAGGTTGCCGGCCGGGTCATACAGGCAGATCTCGCGCCAGCCGTGGTCGTCAAGATAGCCGTGCACGCCCATGTCACCATCACCGGCATTGTACTCGATGATCAGTTTGGCGGCGGCGATCGGGTTGGTGATTGCCGGCATTTCGCAGGCGGCTTGCGCCGTTCCGGCGGCGGCCAGCAGCGGGATCAGGGTCAGGATTGTGGTGCGCATTTCAGGTTTCCTCTCAAGTCGCTGAATGAGAGGAGATCACGCGCGCTTTCCCGCCGCGCCACCATCCGACGGATGATGCAGGCTCACATTCGTGCGGTCACGCCACCGGCGTCAACAGCGGCTTTCCCGCCAGATAAGCCGAGATGTTGTCGATCATCAACATGCCCATGGCGCGGCGGGTTTCCTCGGTGGCGCTGGCGACATGCGGTTGCAGGAAAACGTTTTTCAGCTTGAGGAAGCGCGGATCGGGGTTGGGTTCGCCGAGAAACACATCTAGCGCGGCAAAGCCGAGCCTGCCGGATTCAAGCGCATCCAGCATCGCCGCCTCGTCGACAGTCGTCCCGCGCGAGATATTGACCAGAGTGCCCTTCGGCCCCAGCGCCTCGATCACCGGGCGGCTGACCAGACCGGCGGTCTCCGGTCCGCCGGCCAGCGCGACGATCAGATAGTCGGAATTGGCGGCAAGGGTTTTGAGGTCGGCGACAAAGCTCCAGTCTTTCGGCGCCGGTTTCGGGCCGCGCGACCAATAGGAAACCGGCATGTCAAACGCGGTCAATCGCCGCCCGATCTCGGCCCCGATCCGGCCCAGACCGACGATCCCGACCCGTTTGCCATACATCCGCCGCTGCAACGGATAGGGCCCTTTCGTCCCCCATTGACCGGATTTGAGCCAGGCCTCACCGCCCGACAGGTCGCGGGTGACGGCCAGCATCAGGCCAACTGTCAAATCGGCGACTTCGCCAGTCAGCACATCGGGGGTGTTGGTGACCGCGATGCCGCGTTTTACCGCCGCCGCCACATCGATGGAATCGTAGCCGACACCGTAGTTGGCGATCAGTTTCAGCGCCGGCAGGCGATCCATGATCTCCGCCCCCAATCCCGGCCCGCTGAAGCCCTTGAACGCCATGCAAGACGTGGCCCGCATCGCCGCGCTAAAATGCGTGGTCACCGACGATTTGCCGGCAAACTGCACGGTGAAGCGGGCGTCGAGTTCGCGTCGGTCCCAATCCGGCACATCGCCGAGCAGGATGACCTCGGGTTTGCTCATTTCAGCTGTCCCTGTTGGCAAAGGCGAGGGCCGGCATGGCAGCCAGCGGGATGATGGCGCCGGGGTGGCGGGTGACTGCGCCGGCCAGTTTGCAGCCCAGTTTGGCGGCCTTCCCGGGGTCAATGCCGCTCAGCCTGGCCGCCAGATAGGCGGCATTGAACGAATCCCCGGCCCCGGTCGTATCGACCGGGTGGTCGACGGCGGGAAAATTCACCTTCCTCGACACGCCATTGGCCCGCAGCGTGACCGGACCGGCACCGTCGCGCAGCACCGCCTCGGGCGCCATGTCGGACAACATCGTGATTTGGGCATTTTGTTCGGCAATGCCGAACAGCAGTTCGACCTCGCCGGACGAGGCCAACGCAAGGCTGCAGGCGCGCAAGGCTTTGGCCATGCTGTCTCTTGCCTCGATCCGTGACGACCACAGCCGCGGACGATAATTGGTATCAAACACCACAAGGCGCCCCTCCGCCCTGGCGCATTCGGCCAGGTCGATCAGTTGTGATCGTCCGGCATTGCCCAAAATGGCCAGCGTTACCCCCGAAAAGAACAGCACGTCAGCAGCCAGAATGGTGCGGCGCTGCGCCTCTTGCAATGGTTGGGACAGCAATTCGCGGGCCGGTGACTTGTCACGCCAATAGGTGAAACTGCGTTCGCCGTTTTCGTCGTTGGTAATCGCGTAAAAGCCGGTGGTCCGATCAGCCACGACTTCGGTCAGATCGAGCGAGATACCCTCCTCGGCCCAGGATTGCAGCATTTTGCTGGCAAACGGATCGCCGCCCAACCGGGTCATGTACGATACCCGGGCGGTGTCGCCCAAAAGACGGGCAAGATAGACGCTGGTGTTGAGCGTATCGCCGCCATAGCCCAGACGCCACCCTTTGGCAGCATTGCCCGAAAGTTCGGCCATGCATTCGCCGATGGCAATGATACGTTTTGCGGTCATGTTTCGATGGCGAAGATCGGCATTGGCGGCCCGGAATTGCAACGCTCTGAACTTTGCCTTTCTGGTCTGCTGGTTTCAAGCCCCGAAATAGCCCAACAAAACTTTGCAGGGGTGAGGTCAAAGTCGTTCCGTCCAAGGCTTTCCGCCGCCATCGCGCCAACGAAGAACATCGACAAGCAAAGCGAAGGCAGCGGTTGGTTGTCGTCGGCTGGGATAACAGAGATGATAGCCCGGCCAGCAACGCGCAAACTTCTCGGTCCTGGCGGATCACCGACGCCATTTGCCGGGGTCTCGTCTTGCAAAAGCTGCCAATTCGCGCGAATCTCGGCCGCAATAAGCCGGTCATCCGGTGGATGTCGGTTTCACTAATTTCCGCGCGAGATGAGGGAGGGCAGGCATGACAGAGAACTTCCATGGCTTCCAACGACAACCCCCTGCATGGACAAACTGGGTGGGCAACCAGAGTTGCGTACCTGCTCGTATCGTTGCAGCATCGAGCGAGCAAGACGTCGTTACGGCGGTCATCGTGGCGTCGCGTGCCGGGCTTCGTCTCAGGACACCGGGGTCTGGACATTCCGCTACCGCAGTCAGTTGCACAGATGGCATCTTGCTCGACACCCGTGGGCTAAGCGGCATCACTGCAATAGACAAAACGTCGCGAACGGTGACCGTCAGGTCACATACCACGATTGCTGAAATGGGGGCGCCACTTTGGGAGGCTGGCCTCGCGCTGAAAAATCAGGGCGACATCGACACCCAGACGATTGCGGGTTCTGTTGCAACGTCCACCCATGGATCGGGCCAATCTCACGGCAGTTTCTCCTCGGTCTTGTCTGCCTGCCGTCTTGTCGATGCCAATGGCGAAATACGTGAGCTCTCAGTCGACAAGACTCCTGACGAGATGGCTGCCGCCCAGTGCTCAATCGGTA
>JAYTCN010000205.1:0-1757 GCA_043736475.1 Paracoccaceae bacterium | reverse complement strand
CCGTGAGGATGCCGTTGCCGAGATTCAAATTGAAGCGCTGGGCGCGCAACTGAACGCAGCTTTGGCCCAGGTTGCCGCCGAACAGAAACGCCGCGCCGAACTGGAAACGGCGGAACGGATCAGGCTGGAGGCGGAAAATCAGGATCTGTCGAAATTCCGGTCGGAATTCTTCGGCGCGTTGTCCCGCGTGCTGGAGGGGCGCGAAGGAGTGCGGGTGGTCGGCGACCGGTTCGTGTTTTCGTCCGAAGTGCTGTTCACCGCCGGGTCCGCCGATCTGGCTCCGGAAGGCCGCGTGCAGATCGCCGGGGTGGTGAAGACGCTGAAAGAGGTGGCCGACCAAATTCCGCCCGCCATCGACTGGATCATCCGCGTCGATGGCCATACCGACAACATCCCGCTCTCCGGCGCCGGCGCCTTTGCTGACAACTGGGAACTCAGCCAGGCCCGCGCCCTGTCGGTGGTGCGCTACATGCAGGATGAGCTGGGTTTTCCGCCGCAACGGATGGCCGCCACCGGCTTTGGCGAATACCGCCCGGTCGACCCCGCCGATACCCCGCAGGCAAGGGCGCAGAACCGCCGGATCGAGCTGAAGCTGACCGAACGGTAGAACGGGGCGCTAGACGCCGGTGAACAGCAGGTCGAGCGCGCGGATGAAGTCTTCGCGGCGGTGGGAAAGATTGGTCACCCGCAAGCTCAACTGGCGCAGCGGGACGGTAGCCATGAGTTCAGGTTTCAGGACATAGACTTGACCATCAACCTCCACCAACGGGTTGAGCCAAAGCGCCGGTTTGCCGGATTTGGAGCGCAGGATCAGCGGCGCGACCTGCCGCAAGTTCAGCCAATCCAGCACATCATGGCTCAGGACCAGAACGAGACGGCTGTCCGACATCCGGTAAACATCGAATTGCAGGGCCAAGTCAGAACATCCGATATTCAGCCAATGGCAACCCGTGCTCTTCGACATAGGCGTTGGTAGCCGCAATCGCCTCGGCATTCTCGCGCTTCCATGCCTCGGCCTTTGCGGCCTTGGTGCGGGCGGCGATGCCTTCTTCGGCGGCACGGGACAGGTTGACACCCAAGGCGCGGGCCTCGTCCAGCAGGGCAGCATCGAGGGTCATCGAGGTGGCGCGGCGGGGCGGCATCAGGGCCTCATGGAAGATACCGCCAGAACATACCGCAAAAGGCGCGCAAACGAAAGGCCCAAAAAATGCGCCCAGGGCAATCGCTTGAACCGCGCCGGGATTCCCTTGGCACATGATCGGTGATTCACTTGGAGCCTCGTTCTGATGAGGTATCCCGATGCGCCGCCCTTCGCTTTTGGACCATTTTTCGGCCCTTGACGACCCGCGCCAGCTTGGCAAGGTGCGGTATCCGCTGCCCGAGATCATGCTTTTGATCCGCTGTGCGACGCTTTCCGGGGCCGGGGATTTTGTCGGGACCCGGCTCTGGGGCCCGAAAAAGCTGCGGTTTTGCGTGGAATGCTGCCGTTCAAACGCGGCATTCCCTCGCATGACAGGCTGAACGACGTGATGAACGCGCTGGATGGCGACCTGTTCGCGGCCGCCTTCACCTCCTGGGTCGATGGCCTGCGCGAGGTGGAACCCGACATCGTGGCGATCGACGGCAAGACCTCGCGCCGGCCCATGGTGGCGGGCATCCGTTGCACATGGTTTCGGCCTGGGCCGCGCGTCAACGACTGGTGCTGGGCCAGGAGGAGACGGGTGCGAAATCGAATGAAATCAGTGCGATACCTCTGC
>JAYTCN010000204.1:0-4278 GCA_043736475.1 Paracoccaceae bacterium | reverse complement strand
CGGCCAGAATCAAAGCATAACGCCGATGATGGCGCAGTATCTGGAGTTGAAGGGGAAGTATCCCGACGCTCTGATGTTCTATCGCATGGGCGATTTTTACGAATTGTTTTTTGAGGATGCCGTGGCGGCATCGGCGGCCCTGGGTATCGCCCTAACCAGGCGGGGCAGGCACCTCGGGCGCGACATTGATATGTGCGGCGTGCCCCACCATGCCGCAGAAGGCTACCTTCTGACGTTGATCCGCAAAGGCTTCCGGGTTGCAATTTGCGAGCAGATGGAAGATCCGGCTATTGCTCGCGCAAGAGGCTCCAAGTCAGTCGTCCGGCGCGACGTGGTGCGGCTGGTCACTCCGGGAACACTGACGGAAGACACGCTTCTGGCGGCGCGTCAAAGTAACTTTCTCGCCGCATGGGGCGAAGTGAGGGGTGACGGCGCTTTCGCCTGGGTCGAAATGTCCACCGGAGAATTTTACGTCACGGATTGCCCGCGCGCGCGGCTTCGCCCGCTGCTGGCGCGCATTGCGCCGCGCGAGCTGCTGACTTGTGATCCCAGTATCGCAAGTATTGTGCATGATTCTGCGGTTTCCGTGACGTTGCGCGGACGCGCAGGCTTTGATTCATCGTCTGCCGAAAACCGGCTGAAAAGCATTTTCGGGGTCAAGGTTCTTGACGGTTTTGGCGTGTTCGGCCGGGCCAGCCTCGCCGTCCTCGGGGCGATAGTCGACTACCTCGATCTTACCCAAAACGGCAAACTTCCGCTGTTGCGGCCGCCGGTTCTTGAGCTTGCGGGTGGTGTGATGGCCATCGACGCGGCAACACGCCGAAATTTGGAATTGCGTCGGAGCCTTGGTGGTGCCCGCGAAGGCTCGCTTTTGGCCGCCATCGACCGGACCGTCACCGGGGCGGGGGCCAGATTGCTGGAGACCCGACTCGGCAGCCCGGCAACCGACATCGGCGTCATCCGGGACCGTCTGGACGGCGTTGAACACTTTGTCTCGAACCAAAATTTGACTTCGGACTTGCGTCGGGTTCTGCGTCAGGTTCCTGACATGGGGCGCGCCCTGTCGCGGATTTCCCTGGATCGCGGCGGGCCGCGAGATATGGCGGCCCTGCGGGACGGGCTGCTGCTGGCCAGACAAATTGCCGCGCAAATGCCGGTTGAAAACCCCAAAATTGTGCACGATTCACTGGTATTTCTGCTTGGCCATGAACCGCTGACGCAGCTGCTGACCAGGGCGCTTGCCGCAGATTTGCCGCTTCTTGCGCGCGACGGCGACTTTGTCAGCAGCGGCTACGACGCGCCCCTCGATGAAGCGCGGATTCTGCGCGACGACGCGCGCGCCATTGTTGCCTCGCTGCAATCCGACTATGCCCAGCTATCGGGGGTAAGTTCGCTAAAAATCCGCCACAACAATGTTCTTGGGTATTTCATTGAGACGCCGTCCGGTCATGCCGCCAGAATGCTCGCATCGCCGCTGAATCAGACGTTCCTGCATCGCCAGACCACCGCCAATTCGGTGCGCTTTTCGACTCTGGAGCTGTCCGGGCTGGAAACCCGAATTCTGAACGCGGGCGCGATGGCGCTGGCGATCGAAAAGGCGATTTTCAATCAGTTGCGGGAATCCGTCTTGGCCCGCTCAGGCCTGATTTCCGGTGCTTCGCAAGGTTTGGCACAACTCGATGTGACTTCGGCGCTGGCCGACCTGGCAGTTGATCTGAACTGGGCACGACCCATCGTTGACGCAAGTCGTTCATTCGTTGTCGAGGGGGGTCGTCACCCGGTTGTCGAGCAGGCTCTGCGTCAGGCAGGCGCTGCTTTCGTTGCCAACGACTGCAATCTTTCGGAAAAGCCGGTCTGGTTGCTGACCGGGCCCAACATGGCGGGAAAGTCCACCTTTCTCCGGCAAAATGCTTTGATCGCTGTTCTGGCGCAAATGGGTAGTTTTGTTCCGGCAAGCCGTGCCGAGGTTGGCATCATTGACCAGCTTTTCAGCCGCGTCGGCGCTTCTGATGATCTGGCCCGCAGTCGGTCAACGTTCATGGTCGAGATGGTGGAAACAGCCGCCATTCTGAATCAGGCGGGTTCGAACGCTTTGGTCATTCTGGACGAAATCGGTCGTGGAACGGCCACTTTTGACGGGCTGTCGATTGCCTGGGCGACATTGGAACATCTGCACCAGGTCAACCAGTGCCGGACCCTTTTCGCAACGCATTATCACGAGTTGACCGGGCTGTCAGCCCGCCTGAATGAACTGCACAACGCGACCATGGGCGTGCGGGAGTGGCAGGGCGACGTCATTTTCCTGCACGAAGTGCGCCAGGGTGCTGCTGACCGCTCTTACGGCGTGCAAGTTGCAAAATTGGCCGGACTTCCCGGTGCCGTGGTGGAACGCGCCCGGGAAATTCTCGAAAAACTGGAACAGGGTGAACGCGATGGCCTCAACAAGACTTCAATCATGCTCGACGATCTGCCTCTGTTCAGTTCAAGGGCGACCGGTCCGGCGCCAAAATCCTCAGCCGCAGAAGCACGCCTGCGTGCGGTCCATCCCGATGAGCTGACACCAAAGGATGCGCTTGCCTTGATCTACGAACTGCGCCTTTTGCTGCCCAAACTTCAGTAAAGGCTTTGTTTGTCCAGCCGGTCGATATCTGCTCCGGTCTTGTGGGGCACGCCCATGCCTGCGGTATGATCGCCGGCATGTCGCCCAGTCCCGTCTCGGGACGCGTTTCCTGCCACGTCACCTGGCGCGATAAACGTGACCGCATCAGCGCGGCAATGGTGGTCGAATCGAGAAATTGTCTTTGCCGCGGCGCGAGCGCCTATTTTTTTCGGTAAAGTAGTCGCCGCCTTTCCGCTGTCGTCCCGGCGTCGCCGTTCACTGTTCTGCGACTTCTTTCGCAGGCTCCGGCTTGACCGGATTCGATGACACCCCGACCTGCGCCGGACGCAGCAGCCGTTCGCCGATCATGAAGCCCGAGGACATGACTTGGATGATCGAGCCTTTGACCGTGCCCGGCAGAGGTGCTTCGAACATCGCCTGATGCATTTTCGGGTCAAATGACTCGCCGTTTTCCGGATGCAGCTTGGTAATCTTGTGTTTGGCAAATGTCGAAACCAACTCGCGCTGGGTCAATTCCAAGCCCTCGATCAACGGCTTGGCCGTATCCCGCAATTCGTCAGTGATCGCTTCAAGGGCGCGCCCCAGATTATCGTAGACCGACAACAAATCGCGTGCCAAACGCGTGCCACCATAGATTTCGGCGTCGCGCCGGTCGCGCTCACTGCGCTTGCGCGTGTTTTCTGCGTCGGCCAAAGCGCGCAATAGCCGGTCTTTCAGCTCGTTGTTCTCTGTCCGCAGCGCGTCGGCATCCTGCTCGTCGCCCAAAAGCGCCGCGAGATCCTCCTCGCTGATATCGTCCAGCTCCAGGTCGCTTTCCATTTCGCCGTTCAAAGTCTTTTCACCCATTATTCACGCCTCATTTCGTTGTCCGGCTGGCGATAAGGCGTCCAACCAGCTGGGCTGTATAGTCAACGATCGGAACGACCCGCCCATAGTTCAGACGAGTCGGGCCAATGACGGCAACAGCACCGATAATTTTACGGTCGGCATTCATATAGGGAGAGACCACCAAAGAGGAACCCGAAAGTGAGAAAAGTTTGTTCTCCGAGCCGATAAAAACCCGCACCCCGGCACCTTCCTCGGTCAGATCCAACAACTGAGCCAGATCGCGCTTGCGCTCCAGATCTTCAAACAGCTGGCGAATGCGCTCCATGTCGGAATCAAACGCGCCCTCGCCCAGCAATTGCGCTTGTCCCCGCACGATCAGCCGGTCTCGTACGCCATCGCCGCCCGCCGACCAAGCGGCAACCCCCGCCTCGATCAGCGATTGTGCCAGCGAATCAATTTCCTGGCGGCGGTTTTCGATTTCATGCGCAACGGTGCCGCGAATATCGGACAGCGTTCTGCCAAGCAGAATGGCATTGAGAAAATTCGCCGCTTCGCGCATGGCGGCGGGCGTCATTCCCGGCGGCGGCGTGAATACCCGATTCTCTACGCGTCCGTCTGCAGTAACCAACACGACCAAAGCCCGGTCGGTAGACAGGGCTACGAACTCCAGGTGCTTTATCGGCGCTTCGATCTTTGGCGTCAGAACCAACGAGGCGCCGCGAGTCAATGCGGCCAGCATGGACCCGGCCTGATCCAGAACGTGCGCCAGATCTTGGTCGTCGGCATCCATGGAGCGTTCGATCTCTTCGCGTTCGCTGCCAGAGACCGAA
>JAYTCN010000203.1:0-1760 GCA_043736475.1 Paracoccaceae bacterium | reverse complement strand
GGCAAGATCAACGTGCTGGACAGCCAGAACGAAGTGCTGATCCTGGGGTCGATGTATCTGGGCATTCCACAATGCACCACGGACCGGGAACAGTTGAAAGCACTGAACGATATGTTGCTGGCAGCCAAGGCGAACTGGGCCTCGTTCGGGTCTGACACGTCAAAAGATGTGCTGGTTTCCGGCGATGCTGCGGCCGGGATGATCTACAACGGTTTTTCCGCCAAAGCGCGGGCCGAGGGTGCGAATGTCGAATATTCCTACCCGAAAGAAGGCAACGTCATGTGGATGGACAACGTGGTCTTGCTGAAAGACGCCCCCAATCGTGAAAACGCGTTGAAATTCATGAACTTCCTGCTTGTTCCTGAAAACGCAGCCGCAGTGACAAACTACGCCGCCTATACGTCTGGCGTGTTGGGGGTGGAGCCGTTTCTGGATGATGCCATCAAGAACAGTCCCGAAAACAACCCTCCGGCCGACGCCACACCCGGCACTTTTGCGATGGCCTGCGACCAGGAAACGCAAAAGCTTTATGATGCGATCTGGACGAACTTGAAGAAATAACTTCTGCTGCCCGGATGGTTCCCATTCGGGCAGCCCTTTCATTCCAGTCTATAGGCACGGTCATGACCAAACTTTCCATCCAGAAAATTTGCCCCGAACCGGGCGCTGAACCGCGACGGTGTCAGCGATGAAAATTGCTGTCTGGCAAGGCCCGTCGCCCGCGGGCGATCTTGACCGGGCCTTTGGCGACATAGCACTTGCCCTTGCCGCCGCGGGGGCGGCGGGGGCGGCGATGCTCGTGGCACCCGAGGCTTATTTGCCCGGCTATAACCATGACCAAATTCCCGAACTGGCGCAAACAGGGGCAGGAGATTGGCACAATCGACTGTCCGATTTGTGCCGCCAGACCAAGTGTGGCCTGACGATCGGCTATGCGGAACGGGACGGGGCGCAGGTATTCAATGCAGCAGTCGCGTTTGACGCAATGGGCCGGCAGATCGCGCATTATCGGAAGATCCAGCTTTATGGCGCGCGGGAACAGCGGCTTTACACGCCCGGCGATGCCTATGTTACCTTTGATCTGGCAGGAACCCGGACGGCTATTCTGATCTGCTATGACATTGAGTTTGCGCCGCATGTGGCGGCCCTTTGCGAAAGAGGTGTCGGGCTGATCCTGGTGCCGACCGCCAATATGCACCCGTTCACCCACGTCGCTGCACATACAGTGCCTGCAATGGCGGCGAATTACGGTCTGTCCATCGCCTATGCCAATTATAGCGGGGTTGAAGGCGATCTGATCTATGTCGGCGGTTCCCTTGTGGCTGGCCCCCATGGCGAGATTCTGGCGCAGGCGGGTAATGGGCCCTGCCTGCTGATCGTCGATTTGCCTGATGTGGATCCTGCCCGCCTCGCCACCCAACTCCAAGATTTCCGCAAGGTCTGAGATGCCTCGCGATCCGCGCTTTGACATCTTGTTCGAGCCGGTTCAGATCGGCCCAAAGACAGCAAAGAACCGGTTTTACCAGGTGCCGCACTGCAACGGGGGCGGCTACCGTGACCCGTCTGCCGTGGTAGAAATGCGACGGACAAAGGCCGAGGGAGGCTGGGGAGTTATCTTTACCGAACAGACCGAAATTCACCCGACTTCGGAAATCACCCCTTTCATCGAACAGCGCTTGTGGGACGACCGCGATATTCCCGCCCTTGCCCGCATGGCCGAAGCCATGAAAAGCCACGGCGCGCTGGCAGGTATTCAACTC
>JAYTCN010000202.1:0-1761 GCA_043736475.1 Paracoccaceae bacterium | reverse complement strand
ATGCCACCGTAGATGTGACGATGATTGACGGGAATATCATCTCGACATCGGTGTCGGTGCCGGCGGCGGATCTGACCTCGACGGGTCTGTTTGACGCCATCAATACCCTGACCATCACGGTTGGGGCTTCGCAAATGTCGGAGCTTGGATGATGAAAATACGCACATTCGCCAGATTTCTGCGCAGCCAGGAGGGCGGCTCGACGCTTTTCGGCTTCTTCATCTTTTCGGCCAGTCTGCTGATGGGCAGTTATGCCATTGACGTCGGCAGCCTGGAACAGCAGCGCACCCTGATGCAGGCCACCGCGGACTCGGTCGCGCATGATGCCTTGGTGACGCGGGAACTGCTGACGGAAGGCGACGCCGTGGCGGCAGCCGTTGTGCGCGCGACGGCAATCATGCGCGAACAGGCCTTCGGCGCCGTCCTTGACCCCCAGGACGTGGTTTTCGGCACCTGGGACCGCGGCACCAGGCGATTCTCCCCCGCAGCCGGATCGCGAACTGCGGTGCAGGTTCTGGTGCGGCGCACCAGCGCCAACGACAATGCGATCGCAACCTATCTGATGAAACTGGTCGGGATTGACGAATGGGATGTGGTGGTCAGGGCAACCTTCGCCGTCTACCAGCCGATCTGTCTGCGCGAGGGGTTCGTGGCCCAGGGGGTCGTCGATATCCAGTCCAACAACACCTACCTCAGGAAGTTCTGCATCCACTCGAACACCTATGTCAAGCTGAGCTCGAATAACCTTTTTGAACCAGGCACCGTGGTTTCAATGCCCGACCTGTCGCAGCTGCAACTGCCGCAGTCCGGCTTTGCCACCAACCCCGGCCTGACCGAAGCGCTGCGCGAGGGCTCGATCAACATCCGGATCCTGCGGCGTATTCAGCGGATCCTCGCTGGCATGACCGATACGACGTCGCCCTACTATGCCGATTTCCTGACCTCGCCGATCCCGGTCGCGCTGAACGCCGGGACCATCGATGCGACCAATCTGCCAAGCGGTCGCGTCTATCAGTGGAACTGCAACTCGGGTCCTGGCGGCACGATCTCGGCTAACACTGTCGTCAGCAGGGTGGTGATCATCGCGAATTGCGACGTGAAGCTTGGCAATGGCGTGGCGTTCGAAGATGCCATTCTGTTGACCACCTCGACCTCCGCCGTGTCGATAAAAGGGGGACAAGGCTTCCGGTTGGGCAAGAACGATGGCTGCACCAAGGGCGGCGGCGGCCGGATCGTCTCGATGGGGGGGATGAATTTCCCCGCCAACCTGGAAATCTATGGCAGTCAGCTGCTGGGGATCGGTAACATCGAGTTTGCGGCCAGGGCCGATGGCATCGAGGGCGCCTCGATCATCTCGAACGGTCAGATCTCGGGGACGTCAAACATGGAGATGTCCTACTGCGGCGGCGGCATGGACGAATTCACCGCCGATTACTTCCAACTGGTGAATTAGCCTTGTGATTGCCCGTCCGCGACACATCGGTCGCGGACGGGCAGGACATCTTCGGCCCCGCCTTGATCATGGCGCGGCAACTGCGCCGCCGGCGCCGGTCATCGAAGAGGTCTGCCTTGCGATACTCCGCGCTGAAAATCCTGACCGAAGGACTGTTGGGCAACAAGGGCTGGACCCGGGCCTGGCGCGACCCCGAGCCCAAGGCCGAGTATGACGCCGTGATCATCGGCGGCGGCGGGCACGGGCTGGCCACCGCCTATTATCTGGCGAAAAACCATGGGTTGACCAATGTGGCGGTGCTGGAAAAG
>JAYTCN010000201.1:0-4305 GCA_043736475.1 Paracoccaceae bacterium | reverse complement strand
TCGGCCCGGTGATTGATGCGCTTGCAGCAAGTGGCGATCCAGCGACAGCGACCATTCTTGCCGCATGGGCCGACAAGGGGCTGAGGGTGCGGCCTGCCGACGGACTGTTCTTCCTGATCACGCAAACGGCAGAAGGCTGGGCACTGCGCGATCTGGCCGGGGCGGATGCCGGGCTGGCCGCCAAGGCCGACATCGTGCAACTTAAGCCGAATTCCGGGGTGCGCGGGATGATCGCAACCGCGCTGGTGCAGTTTCAACTAACCGACCCTGACCCCGCACGGCGGACCGAGGCCTTGATCGCAATTTCCCGTAAACCCGAAGCCGCCCAGCTTGCCGCCCTGCGCGCGGCCATTCCGGGCGAGACGGATGCCGGATTGCTGGCCCAAAAACAACGGATCGAGCGTTTGTTAACCGTGAGTTTCGATCCCGATAGCGCCGCGCGCGTGGCGGCCATCGAAAGCTTTGGCTCCGACATCGGCCTCGATCTGCGCGGGGCCCTGAACCCGGTGCTGACCGTGGAACGAAAGGTCTTCGCAGGAGCACCACCCGAAAACCTCAACATCGCCAAACGCCTGACCCCCGGCGCGGATTTTCCCGAGGCCGAGGCCTACGATCTGCTGGTCGCGGCCAATCTTGCCCCCGCGCGCCTGACGGTTGAAGACAGCCGCCGGGTGTTGCTGGCAAATCTGCATGACGGCGCGGTGGCGGGCGTGCCGCTGGCCAAACTGAACAGCCAGGCCGCCCGCGACCGCGCCTATACCGCGCTCGAAGCCGCAGGCAGCGTCCCCGCTGCCGCCACCAATGCCGAGGCCGCAGCGGCACTGGCCGCCCATGTCTTTGCCGACATCTATCTCGAACCCGATCCCGCTGTTACATCGGCGGCCGAGGACGCACTGAAGCGGATCAGCACCCGCCTCGGCGCGATGCAGGGGGTCGATCTGACGCTCGATGCGTTGTCCCTCGCGTCGATCTATTTTCTGGCCGCCATTGGCCTTGCCATCACCTTCGGCGTGATGCGGGTCATCAACATGGCCCATGGCGAGTTCATCACCATGGGCGCCTACACCGGCTTTGTCGTCCAGCAGGTGATCCCCGACTACACCCTCTCGATCCTGATCGCCCTGCCGCTGGCCTTTGCCGTCACCTTCGCCGCCGGGGTGGCGATGGAACGGCTGGTGATCCGCCATCTGGCGAAACGGCCCCTTGAGACGCTGCTCGCCACCTTCGGAATCTCGATCGCCCTGCAACAGCTCTTCAAGAATATCTTCGGCACGCAGGCCCGCCCTCTGACCTCCCCCGCCTGGCTCGATGGTGCCTGGGTACTAAATGATGTGGTGTCGGTCAGTTATATCCGCATCGCAATCTTCGCCTTGGCGCTGATCTTTCTGGCGGTGTTCCTCTTCATCATGAAACGCAGCCGCCTCGGGCTCGAAGTTCGCGCCGTCACCCAAAACCCCTCGATGGCCGCCTCAATGGGCATCAACCCCGACCACATCAACATGCTCACCTTCGGACTCGGCTCTGGTATCGCAGGGGTGGCGGGCGTCGCCATCGGCCTCTTTGCCAAGGTCACGTCCGAGCTTGGTACCGATTACATCGTGCAAAGCTTCATGACGGTTGTGGTCGGCGGTGTCGGCAACATCTGGGGGGCGCTGGCGGGGGCGGCGCTGATCGGGTTTCTGCAAAAGGGCATCGAGTGGTTCAACCCCTCCAACACCCTCGCCGCCCAAACCTACATGATCTTGTTCATCATCCTTTTCATCCAGTTCCGCCCGCGCGGGATCATCGCCCTCAAGGGCCGCGCGGCAGGAGATTGACCATGCAGAAGCCAAACCAGTTTTCAACATCAGGCGGGAGGCGGCAACAATGCTCACAGGTTTCCTGATCAGGAACCCCTCTGTTCTGATCTTTCTGTCCCTCCTTGCGCTCTTCACGCTGGGCGTGACACTCCTGTCGCAGGCGTACGGCGTCGATCTGGTCTCAACCTCCTTCGTCAAAACCCTCGGCAAAACCCTCTGCCTCTGCCTGATCGCCATCGCGATGGATCTGGTCTGGGGTTATGCCGGCATCCTGTCGCTCGGCCATTTCGCCTTCTTCGGTCTCGGCGGCTATATGGTCGGCATGTGGCTGATGTATGCGCGCACCGAAACCATCGTGCTGGACTCTCTGGTGAATTCCGGGCTGCCACCCACGCCGCAAGAGATCACCGATGCCATCGCCAACCAGATTTTCGGCGTGGTCGGCGCATCGGAAATCCCGGCGATCTGGGCCTTTGCGGGCAGTTTGCCCATGCAGCTTGCGCTGGTAGTGCTGGTGCCCGGCCTCTTGGCCGCGATCTTCGGCTGGCTCGCGTTCCGCAGCCGGGTAACGGGAGTGTACCTCTCGATCCTGACCCAGGCGATGACGCTGGCCCTCGCCCTCTATCTTTTTCAGAACGACAGTGGTTTGCGCGGCAACAACGGCCTCTCCGGCTTGCAGAACATCCCCGGCTGGGACGGCGTGCCACAATCGGTGGTGGCAATCCGGTTTCTCTGGGCCTCGGCCCTGGCGCTGGGTCTGGGCTATCTGGTCGCGGCTTTCACCGTCTCGGGCAAGTTCGGTTCGGTCATTCGCGGCATTCGCGATGACGAGCAAAGGATGCGGTTTCTGGGCTACCCGGTCGAGGGCTACAAGCTGTTTATCTTCACCTTGACAGCCCTCATCGCCGCCATCGCAGGTGCGCTCTACTACCCGCAGGCGGGC
The DNA here is from genome assembly GCA_043736475.1 of Paracoccaceae bacterium. GTDB lineage: Bacteria > Pseudomonadota > Alphaproteobacteria > Rhodobacterales > Rhodobacteraceae > JANMOK01. The sequence continues at coordinate 1,563 of JAYTCN010000201.1, read as the reverse complement.
ATCATCAACCCGGCCGAAATGGCACCCATCGCCTCGGTCTATCTGGCGGCATGGGTGGCCATCGGCGGGCGTGGGCGGCTTTATGGCGCGGTGATAGGTGCCGCCTTTGTCAGCCTCGTCTCAAGCTGGTTCGCAGGTGGTAAAGCGCCCGATCTCAACCTCGGCTTTTACACTGTAAAATGGGTGGACTGGTGGCAGGTCGTCCTCGGCCTCTCCTTCGTTCTGGTCACGCTTTACACGCCTCGCGGCATCGGCGGCCTGTTTGACCGGATCAGCCGCGCGCTCCCCCCCCTGCGACACGGTGCGCCCTTGGGCCCCGATGCAGGAGCCCTGCGGGAAAAGGAGGCTGACCAATGATGATCAGCCTGCTTGAGGTGTCCGGCGTCACCGTCAGTTTCGACGGCTTTCGCGCCATCAACAACCTGTCGTTCCAGATCGGCCCCGCCGAGATGCGCGCCGTGATCGGCCCCAACGGGGCGGGCAAAACCACCTTCATGGATATCGTCACCGGCAAGACCCGACCCGATAGCGGCTCGGTGATGTTTGGCGAGCGGATGATATCGCTGTTGAAATTATCCGAGGCGCAAATCGCCCGCGCTGGTGTCGGGCGCAAGTTTCAGCGCCCGACCGTGTTTGAGGACCAATCGGTGCATGACAATCTGCTGCTTGCCCTGAAAAACCGGCGCGGGCCGTGGTCGGTGTTGTTTTACCGCGCCAAACCCGCCGATCTTGCACGGGTGCAGGACCTTGCTGCCGAAGTGGGGCTGGCCGATCATCTGGCGCGCAAGTCGGGCGAGCTGAGCCACGGACAAAAGCAATGGCTTGAACTTGGCATGCTGCTGGCACAGGAACCCCGGCTGTTGCTGGTGGATGAACCGGCCGCTGGAATGACTCTGGCCGAACGCGAACAGACAACGCGGATGCTGGTCGAAATGGCCAGGACCCGCGCCGTTGTGGTGGTCGAGCATGACATGGAGTTTGTCCGCCGCCTCGATTGCAAGGTGACGGTGCTGCACGAGGGCGCGGTTCTGGCCGAAGGCTCACTGGCGCATGTGACGCAAAACCAAAGCGTCATTGACGTGTATCTGGGGCGGTAAACCATGCTGAAAACCCAAGGCCTCACCCTGCATTACGGCGGCTCGCAAATCCTGCACGGCATCGATTTCGAGGCCCGCGCCGGTGAGGTAACCTGCGTGATGGGCACCAATGGGGTGGGAAAGACCAGCTTGCTGAAAGCTTTGTCCGGCACGCATCAGAGGTCCGGCGGGCAGATCCAACTGGAAGGTGCCGAGATCGGCTTGGTGCCGCCTCAGGCCATGGCCGCGCACGGGCTTGCCTATGTGTTCCGTCCCTGATGATCACATATCCCCTCGTCGCTCTGCGTTTTTCATGGCAAGATCGGTTCTGAGGGACATTCGGAGCGGGGTTCGCACATGTTGATCCATCTTCACAACTGAGGCGGTTTGCGCCACTGGTTCAAGAACAATGGCGCGCGGCGAGGGTCCATATCTGCATCGACGATGCCTCGCGGGTGGCCGTCACCGGCATCTTCCCCGACGAAAA
>JAYTCN010000200.1:0-10143 GCA_043736475.1 Paracoccaceae bacterium | reverse complement strand
TTGCGAGCCTATCGCGCCGCCCAGGCTTTGCATCCGCATCTTGCCGATATAAACGACGCGATCAAACGACTTGAAAAATCAACAGGCGGTTCGACGCTCTAAATGTGAGCTTTCATCAGGTTGTCCATTCGGGGTGGGAGTGGAAAGCGGATTAGGCGTCGATCCCTTTCGGGATTGCGTGGCCCATGCGCGGCAGGATGCGGCGCAGGAGCGGGCCGGTCATGACGGTGGTGACGACGGCCATGATCACCAGCATGGTGAAGATTTTCTGCGGGATAAAGCCGAGTTCAAAGCCGATGTTGAGCACGATCAGCTCCATCAGGGCGCGGGTATTCATCAGGGTGCCCAACAGGGTGGAACGGTTGTGGTCATAGCCGGAAATGCGGGCAGCCAGATAGACCGGAATGATTTTGCCAAGAATGGCGGCGGCGAGGATGAGGACCAGCCATTGCAGGTCTTGCAGCGTATTCAGGCCGAGCACATTGGTGCGCAGGCCGGTGAAGGTGAAGAAGACCGGCAGGAAGAACACCAGCACGAACTGGCCGACCTGGGTGCGCCAGGCTTCGGCAAATTTGGTGTCGTGGTGGAACAAAAGCCCGGCGGCGAAACCGCCGAAGATGGCGAAAATGCCGAGTTTGTAGGTGCACAGGGCCATGAGAAAGGTGAAGGCAAGGACGATCGCCAGCAGATTGGGCGGGATGGTGTGGTCTTTTAGCGGGAATTTCGCCAGCAGCGGGCAGGTCAGCGGACGCAGGACAAAATATGAAACCAGTCCGAAAATCAGCACGCCGGAGACCTGGATGGCGGCATTTTGCGGCGAGAAGCTTGCCGAGGCGATGGCCGCGACCGAGGCCAGCATCAGCCAGCCGATGACATCGTTGATTGCGGCGGCGGAAATGGCCAGGACGCCGACCTCGTGCCGGTTGAGGCCGAATTCGTGCAGGATGCGGCCAAGGATCGGCACCGCGGTGATGGCGAGGGCAACGCCGCAGAACAGGGCGTAGACATGGGCGTTGATGTCGCGGGCGAAAACCGGCGCCGAGGTGTAGCCGATGGCCAGACCGAGGGCGAAGGGCACGGTGACCGAAGCCAGTGTGACCAACGCCAGTGCCTTGCGGTTGCGGGCGGTGGCAATGTGGCCGAATTCGAAATTGCTGCCGATCTGGAACATCAGCAGGATCAGGCCGATCTGCGAGATGACGGCCAAGGCTTGGGAGGGCTTGTCGCCGAAGATGGCGGTCGAGAGGCCGGGGAAGAAATGGCCGAACAGCGACGGGCCGAGCAGCAGGCCAGCGACGATTTCGCCGATGACGCCAGGTTGGCCGAGTTTGCGGAACAAAGTGTTGAGCGCCCGGGCCGCGGCGATCATGATGATGAGCTGGATCAGGACGGTGAACAGCAGCAGCTCGGTGGCATGGGTGGAGGTCAAGGGGGGAGTTCCGGTTGCAAAGTGGGCGCGGGATCAATGCAGGCTGGTGGCGGATTGCGCAAGGGGGCGCGGGTCGTGCGCATGAATGCGCAGGCTGCGGTCGAGCTATAGCACGGGAATCTGGTGCTGTGAGAGAGGATTGAACTCTCGACCTCGCCCTTACCAAGGGCGTGCTCTACCACTGAGCTACCACAGCATGTCGTTTCGAGTTATCGCATTTCGGGCGGAAAAACCGGAATCCACTTTTTCCTGAAATGCTCGGACCGGGGCGTCTTAGCAAAACGCAGGCAGAGTGCAAGGGCAAATCCGGCCGCAGCCGGTACCCGGCCCTGCTGAATATCTGCTGCAATCGGCGCTTCAATCGCGGCCGGAACGGCGGTAGAAGCGGCACATGATCAAAACCGACGTTTCCGGCCTGACCCTGCTCGGCGGCCATCCCGCGCCACCCGCCTCGCCCGACGAGGCGGTGCTGGAACGGGTGCCGAATTCGCAGGGCGAGGTCAATTATCTGGTGCGCTTCGTTGCCCCGGAGGTCACCTCGCTCTGCCCGATGACCGGGCAGCCGGATTTCGCCCATCTGGTGATCGACTATGTGCCGGGCGACTGGCTGGTCGAATCGAAATCGCTGAAGCTGTATCTGAATGCGTTCCGCAACCACGGGGCGTTTCACGAGGATTGCACGGTCGGGATCGCCCGGCGGCTGGTGGCGGAGCTGACGCCGCGCTGGCTGCGCATCGGCGGCTATTGGTATCCGCGCGGCGGCATCCCGATCGACGTGTTCTGGCAGAGCGGGGCGCCGCCGGCGGATTTGTGGTTGCCCGACCAGGGCGTTCCGCCGTATCGGGGCAGGGGCTGATTTTGGACGCGCCGGACGAGACGGGCAAGAAACGCAAGCACGGCGCCAAGGCGCCCGAGCAGGCAAGGCGCGATGCCCGGCTGGCACAGGCGTTGCGGGATAATCTGAGCAAGCGCAAAGCGCAGGTGCGGGCGCGGGAAGCCGGAAAATCGGCGGAAGAAAAGAAATAACGAGGCAGATCAATGGATTCGATACTGGTGAGGGGCGGCAAGGCGCTGCATGGTTCTATCCCGATAGCGGGGGCGAAGAACGCCTGTCTGACGCTGATGCCGGCGGCGTTGTTGAGCGAAGAGCCGCTGACCCTGACCAATGCGCCGCGGCTGTCGGACATCCGGACGATGACGCAATTGCTCGAATCGCTCGGCTGCGAGGTGGCGCATTTGCAGGAGGGCCAGGTGCTGGTGATCGGCACCAGGATGATCGCCAACCACAAGGCGGATTACGACATTGTGCGCAAGATGCGGGCCTCGATTCTGGTGCTGGGGCCGATGCTGGCGCGCGACGGCCATGCCGAAGTGTCGCTGCCCGGCGGCTGCGCGATTGGGGCGCGACCGGTCGATTTGCATCTGCACGGGCTGGAGGCTTTGGGGGCGACGATCGAGTTGCGCGACGGTTATGTGCATGCCGAGGCCAAAGGCGGGCTGAAGGGCGGTCGGGTCGACTTTCCCTTTGTGTCGGTTGGCGCGACCGAGAATGTGCTGATGGCGGCGACTTTGGCCAGGGGGACGACGGTGATCAGCAACGCGGCGCGCGAGCCGGAGATTGTCGATCTGGCGAAATGCCTGACGGCGATGGGGGCAAGGATCGAGGGGGCCGGGACATCGACGATCACGGTCGAGGGGGTGGATCGGCTGCACGGCGCGACCCACAAGGTGGTGACCGACCGGATCGAGCTGGGCACCTATATGCTGGCGCCGGTGATTACCGGCGGCGAGGTCGAGCTGATCGGCGGCAGGCGCGATCTGGTCGAGGCGTTCAGTGCCAAGCTGGAGGAAGCCGGGGCGGAGATTTCCGCGACCGCTTTGGGGCTGAAGGTGGCCCAAAAAAACGGCCGGATCAGGCCGGTGAACATTGTGACCGAGCCGCATCCGGGTTTTCCGACCGATCTGCAGGCGCAGATGATGGCGCTGCTGGCGCTGGCTGACGGGGTCTCGGTGCTGGAGGAGAAAATTTTCGAGAACCGCTTCATGCACGCGCCCGAGCTGATCCGGATGGGGGCACAGATCGACGTGCACGGCGGCCATGCGACGGTGACCGGGGTGAAGGAATTGAAGGGTGCGCCGGTGATGGCGACCGATCTGCGCGCTTCGGTGTCGTTGATCCTGGCGGGTCTGGCGGCCAAGGGGGAAACGCGGGTTGCCCGGGTTTACCACCTTGATCGCGGTTACGAGCGGGTCGAGGCCAAGCTGATCGCCTGCGGCGCCGATATCGAGCGGGTGGCGGGATGAGCGACGCGCGGTTTGAAGATGGCGGCGACAAGCCGCTGCTGCTGCGGGCGGAAACGGTCGAGGATTTGGCCATTATTTCGGCCCTGGTACAGGATTCGGTGGCGCAGACATCCGACATGTCATGGCTGAAGAAGCACCGGCGCTTTGCGGTTTTGCTCAATCGATTCCGCTGGGAAGACGCGCCGGCGGCCGAGCGGCAGGGGCGGGCGTTCGAACGGGTGCAGAGCGTGTTGCAGTTTGAGGATGTGGTGACGGCCAGGGTTTCGGGGATTGACGCGCGGGACAAGGGGTTGGTGCTGTCGGTCTTGTCGGTTGGGTTTGTTGCAGGACAAGATGGGGCCGGGGTGGTAAACCTGACCCTTGCCGGCGAGGGCGAAGTGGCCGTTGCCGTTGAGTGCCTGAATGTGACGCTCCGCGACGCGTCAAAGCCCTATCAGGCGCGGGCGAAGGATGCCCCTGCACATCCGGCGGCGTGACGGCCGGGCCGGGTGAAGCCTGCGGCGCGCGTATTTTGCAACATTGAAATTGATCGGCGGCTTGAGGCTTGGCTTTCGCCCCGCTATGTCGGGGCAAAGGGGATGCCAATGCCTGTGAACCTGTCCACCGTTGACGAAGCGTTCGAGGGCGCTTTTGCGGCGTTTCTGGATGCCAAGCGTGAATCGTTTGCCCAGGTCGACAACGATGTGGCCTGGATCATCCGTGACGTGGCGGCGCGGGGGGATGCGGCGGTTATTGAACTGACGGAAAAGTTTGATCGGGTGACGTTGACGGCGGACGGGTTGGCGTTTTCGGCGGGCGAGATTGATACGGCAGTGGCTTTGGTGCCAGCGGATCAGCGGGCGGCGCTGGAATTGGCGGCGGAGCGGATCCGCGACTATCATGTGCGGCAGCGACCGGAAGATGCCTGGTGGACGGATGCCAGCGGGGCTGGGCTGGGCTGGCGTTGGAGCGCGATTGAATCGGCGGGCCTTTATGTGCCCGGCGGTTTGGCGGCCTATCCGTCCTCGGTGCTGATGAACGCGATCCCGGCGGTCGTCGCCGGAGTGGAACGGCTGGTGATTTGCACGCCAACGCCGGGTGGTGCGGTCAATCCGCTGGTGTTGTTGGCGGCGCGGCTGGCCGGGGTCGAGACGGTTTACAAGATCGGCGGCGCCCAGGCGATTGCGGCTCTGGCTTACGGGACGGCGACAATCGCGCCGGTCGACAAGATTACCGGGCCGGGCAATGCCTGGGTGGCGGCGGCCAAGCGGCGGGTGTTCGGCCGGGTCGGCATCGACATGATCGCCGGGCCGTCGGAAATTTTGGTGATTGCCGACAAGGACAATGACCCCGATTGGCTGGCCCTGGATTTGCTGGCGCAGGCCGAACATGACGAAAGCGCACAGGCGATATTGATCAGTGATGATGCAAGTTTTGCCGGTCTGGTGGGCAAAGCGGTTGGGAAGCGACTGGTCGCGCTGGAGCGACGGCTGATCGCCGGGCGGTCCTGGGCGGAATTCGGGGCGATTTTCGTGGTGCGCAACCTGACCGAGGCGGCGGAATTGGCGAACCGGATTGCGCCCGAGCATCTGGCGTTGTGCGTGGCCGATCCTGACCGGCTGCTTGGCCAGATCAAACACGCCGGGGCGATTTTCATCGGCGCCTGGACGCCGGAGGCGATTGGCGATTACGTCGGCGGGCCGAACCATGTTTTGCCAACGTCGCGTTCGGCGCGATTTTCATCCGGCTTGTCGGTGCTCGACTTCATGAAGCGCACGACTTTGGCCAGGATGTCACCGGCGGCCTTGCGGGCGATTGGTCCGGCCGCGGTGACTTTGGCCAAAGCCGAAGGGTTGCAGGCGCATGGATTGTCGGTATCGGCGCGGCTGGAGCGGTTGAACAATGCTTGAATCCAACCGGATAGCGACGCTGAAACTGGATGATACCGGGTTGCCGCCACCAACGCCGGAGATCGAGCAGGAGCGCCGCGTCGCGATTTTCGACCTGCTCGAGGCGAACAGTTTTGGCGTCTTGGGCCGCGATGGTTCGGTTCTTGTCGGCCCGTTTCATCTCGATCTTTCGATCCAGAACCATCGTCTGGTTTTCGACATTTCGGCCTATGATGCCGGCAAGGCAACGTTCATCCTGTCGCTGTCGCCGTTCCGGCAAATCGTGCGCGACTATTTCCAGATCTGCGAAAGCTATTTCGACGCGGTCAAACGCCTGCCACCGAGCCAGATTGAAGCGATTGATATGGGCAGGCGCGGGATCCACAACGAGGGATCGCATCTGTTGATGGAACGGCTGGAGGGCAAGATCGTCACCGATATGTCCACCGCGCGGCGGTTGTTCACGCTGATCTGCGTGTTGCATTTCGGTGGGTGACCGCTTGGCCGATTTGCCCGGATCGGTCCTGTTTTGTTGCGACTATAATTCGGTCCGTTCGCCGATGGCCGAAGGGATCATGAAAAAGCTTTATGGCCGGAAGATTTACGTGCAATCGGCGGGTGTGAAGAACGAATTTGAAATCGACGGCTTCGCGGTGGCGGTGTGTGATGAAATTGATGTCAAGCTGGAACGCCACCGCTCGCGCTCGTTCGAGGAGATGGAGGAATGGGGTGACGAGATAGGCGGCTATGATCTGATCGTGGCGATGTCACCGGCGGCCCAGCGCAAGGCCCAGGAATATACCCGGGTTTTTGCGCTCGAGGTCGAATATTGGCCGATCCTTGACCCGACCGGAATGGCCGAGACGCGCGAGGCCAAGCTGGCGTTGTACCGCCAGTCGCGCGATCAGATTCATGCGCGGGTTTTGCAGAAATTTGGCCCGCCGCCCGAGGAAATGCTTGCAGGCGACAGCGACAAAGCGTCTGCATGATTTACCTTGAACTTGGCCGTGAACAGGGCCATGTATCCGCCTCGCAACTTGAGCATTGCCCGAATTGCAGGTTTGCAGCCATTTTGGAGTTTCCATGGCCAAGGAAGAGCTTCTCGAATTTCCCGGGTTGGTGACGGAATTATTGCCGAACGCGACCTTTCGGGTGGAGCTTGAGAACGGCCATGTCATCATCGCCCATACTGCCGGCAAGATGCGCAAGAACCGCATCCGGGTGCTGGCCGGTGACAAGGTCCAGGTCGAGATGACGCCCTATGACCTGACCAAGGGCCGGATCAATTACCGGTTCAAGTGACCGATGCGTCTGATCCTCGGTTCCGCGTCGCCCCGCCGGCGTGAGTTGCTGGCACAGATTGGGGTCGTGCCCGATCTCATTGCATCCCCCGAAATCGATGAAACGCCGGGCAAGGCCGAATTGCCGCGGCCGTATTGTCTGCGCATGGCGCTGGAAAAAGTGGCCGCGGTTGCCGCCGAACCGGACGATCTGGTTTTGGCAGCGGATACCACGGTGGCGGTTGGCCGGCGGATATTGGGCAAACCGGTCGATGTGGCCGAGGCCGCGACATTTCTGCTGCTGATGTCGGGGCGGCGGCACAAGGTGATAACGGCAGTGACGCTGAAGCGCGGCGACAAGGTCTGGCACCGTGTCGTGGAAAGCGCCGTGGCGTTCAAGCGGCTGTCGGACGACGAAATTTCGGCCTATCTTCGCTCGATGGAATGGCAGGGACGTGCCGGTGGCTATGCAATCCAGGGGCTGGCTTCGGCCTTGATCCCGTGGATCGGCGGTTCATTTACGGCTATAGTCGGGCTGCCTTTGGCCGAGACGGCGGGTTTGTTGAAAGGTGCGGGCTATCCCGTGCCGTTGGAGACAGCATGAAAGGGCGGGCGATCCTGATCGAGCCGATAAGCCAGGGCTGCGAAATTGCGGCTTTGGTGGTGGACGGGCTGTTGCAGGATCTGTTCTTTGACCTTCCCGAAGCCGATCTGCAGCCGCGGCTGGGGGCAATTTACCGGGCGTTTCCCGACCGTCCCGCCAAGGGATTGCACGGGGCGATGGTGCGATTGGCCGACGGGCAGACCGGTTTTTTGCGGGAAACGGACGGAATAGTGCCGGGCAGGCCCGTCCTGGTCCAGGTCGCGACTTTGGCCGAAGCGGGCAAGGCGGTGCCGGTTTCCCGGCGGCTGATTTTCAAATCCCGGCACGCGATTGTCACCCCCGACGCGCCGGGGGTCAACATTTCGCGGCGGATCCGCGACGAGGACGCCCGTTCGGGTCTGCAAGCGCTGGCTCTGGCGGCAATGGCTGGTGCCGATGCGGGTTTGGGCCTGATCCTGCGGTCGTCGTGCGATTGGGCGACAGCGGCCGCGATCGCCGAGGATGTGGCGCAGATGCGCGAGCTGGCGGAATCGATCCTGGCGGATGCCGAGGGCCGCGAACCGGCGCTGTTGCTTGATGGCGAAGGGGCATCGATGCGGGCTTGGACGGAATGGAGCGACGCGGCGCCGGACGATGTGACCGAGGGCGAGCACGCGCTCGACCGGCTGGGCGTTTGGGAATCGATCGAGGCGTTGCGCCGGCCGGACGTTGATTTGCCGGGTGGCGCCTGGCTGAGCATTGAAGCGACCAAAGCCCTGGTGGCGGTCGACGTGAATTCCGGCGGTGATTTTTCAACTGCCGCGACCTTGCGCGCCAATATCGCTGCCGCCCGCGATATTCCGCGGCAACTGCGGCTGCGCGGATTGGGCGGGAAAATCGCGATTGATTTCGCGGCGCTGGCAAAGAAGGACCGGGTGCAGATCGAGAAGAGCCTTGGTTCGGCTTTAAAGGCGGACCCGATCGAAACCAGCATCGCCGGGTGGACACCACTGGGCCATCTGGAATTGAACCGCAAACGCGAACGACGACCGTTGGCGGAGCTGAAATTGTGAGTTGCCCGATCTGCGCCAAGGACAGCGATCCGAAGTATCGACCGTTCTGTTCCAAACGCTGCGCCGATGTCGATCTGGGTCGCTGGCTGAACGGGCGCTATGTCATTCCTTCTGACGAGGAACCGGAGACCGCCGACGCTGAAATTGGCAAACCGGAACGGCTGAATTGACGCCATTGATCGGACCGAAATTGGCGGCCAGATCGCACTGGACAGGGCAGGACCCATGTCATAGAACGCCCGGACTTGACGGTTTTGACCCTCAGGTGTGCCCGGGTAGCTCAGGGGTAGAGCAGCTGACTGAAAATCCGCGTGTCGGTGGTTCAAATCCGCCCCCGGGCACCATCTTCCCGCGGTCCATTCTTGGTACCTAGGTCGCAGGTCTTACCGGAGACACAGGTTACACTTTGGGCCCTTTGCAAGGAGAGCCCGAAGCCTTGGAGGGCGTATAACGTGGTGGATGAACGCGTGAAGTTTGTCGCCCGGTTGCTGGAGGGCGAGACGATGGCGGCGTTGCGCCGTGAGTTCGATATCCGGCCACGGGCACACAACAGATGCAACAATCGCTCGCGAAGATCGGACCTGGGTTATCGCGGCGACTATGGTCAGCCGGCGAGGGAATCGAGAATGTCGGCGAGTTCCTGCGGTTTCGCGGCGAATACCGAATGCTCCGAGGCAATCTCGATCGGGGTCACGCCAAGCGAGGCAGCGAAAGCACGCTGGCGTTCAGGCGCAATGATCTGGTCTGCGGTGCAGAGAATATAGGAGCGGGCGACGTCGGGAATGCCCGCGCCGGGCCAAGGCTGGTTCACCGCCCGCCAGCCCTGTTTTCGCTGGGTCGCTCGCAGGAAAGCCAGATAGGCTTCACGCTGTTCCGGTGGCGCCAGCGAGGCGAGCAAGTCGAAATCGAAGGATCGCGTCCCGTCGCCATTGTCGATGGATACCGACATGATTGCCGCCTGGGTGTCGGGGCCCACGGCTTCGGAGATCGATTGCCCCGGCACAGGCACGACAGCGGCGGCGAAAACGAGGCGGTCGACCGCAATCCGGGCGGCAACCAGAGGAATGGTGGCGCCACCAGCCGAATGGGCGACGAGAATGCGGCGGCCTGACGTGCCCTCCATCGCCCGGGTGACGGCGCTGGCGTAGTCTTCCAGGGTGGCATCGGGTCTTTCGGAAGGCAGGTCGACGTTGACGACGCGGTGCCCTTTGGCCTCGAGACAGGACGCCGCCGGAGCGAGTTCCGCCGGTGATCCGAATCCGCCATGGACAAAAACGAACGTGGCAGACATGGCCGCTCCGATGAAGGGGGTGGTCTGAGCCCCTGTTACGATCCAGTAACTTGTAGAGTCCCAGCATGATCATTGCCCGTCCGGGCGGTTGATGCAACGGTTATTGCGAAGTTAAGTTGACCATGAGGCTTGAGCATTAAATTACGCATTCGTGGATCATTTCACGAATAACAGAACTGAAACAATAAGATAAATTACACGCGTACGGACTGAAAATCCGGTGTCGGTGGTTCAAATCCGCCCCCGGGCACCATTTTTCCGGAAACAATCATTGCCATTGCGCTTGAACGCGCACCCTACCGCCATGCCAAAACG
>JAYTCN010000199.1:0-1773 GCA_043736475.1 Paracoccaceae bacterium | reverse complement strand
GCAGAAATATTACGTGTCAGGCTTTCTGTCCGGGGCGGTCAAGTGAGCGACCTTCCGCCGAAATCCGGGATTGTGCCGGGGCGGGTATCCCCCACTATCCGCGATGTGGCCGATGCGGCGGGGGTGTCGATTGGCACCGTGTCCAAGGTATTGAACAACACCGGGGCCATAGCACCCGCGACGCGCCAACGGGTAGCCGAGGTTGCAAGGGTCTTGCAGTTCCGCCCCAATACCCTGGCGCAAAGTCTGCATACCGGGCTTTCGGGCAGCATCGGGCTGATCTCGAACGACAGTTTCGGCCGGTTCACCATGCCGATCATGGAAGGACTGGAAGCTGTCTTGGCCACGCATGGAATTGGTGTGTTCATGTGCAATGCGACCGACGATCCGGGGCGCGAACAAAGCCACATCGATCAGCTGCTTGCCAAGCAGGTTGATGGCCTGATCGTCACGTCGCGCCGGTCGGATCATCGGCCCGGGGTTCGCCTTGGCGGCCTCGGCATCCCGGTCATATATGTGTTTTCGCATTCCGATGATCCAAACGCGTTGACGCTTTTGCCCGATGACGAAGGTGGTGCCGTTTTGGCGGTCGATCACCTGCTGGCATCCGGGCGGTGCCGGATCGCCCATATTGCCGGCCCGGATCATTTCGAAGCGGTCAGGTTGCGGCGGGCGGGGTATCTGTCCGCACTCGCCAAAGCAGGCGTCCCCGCTTTACCGATCCTGCATGGCAAATGGTCCGAGGCTTGGGGACACGAGGCTGTTGGCATGCTCGTCGCGTCGGCTGCAGCGCGACCCGATGCAATCTTTTGTGGCAATGACCAGATTGCCCGTGGCGCGGCCGACGCTTTGCGTGAGGCCGGACTGACCGTGCCCGGCGATGTGGCAATCATCGGTTTTGACAATTGGGACGTGATGACCGGCGCCAGCCGCCCGCCACTCAGTTCGATTGATATGCAACTGACCGGCCTTGGTGAGGAAGCGGGACAGCGCATGATCGGAATGATTGCGGGTCGCGTTGAAAGCGGGCTCGAACGGCTGCCATGCAAACTGGTCGTCCGGGCATCCAGCGGTGCCGCCGCCGATAAAAAAACCACGCGCGGGCTTGACGACCGCGCTACTGAACAAATGGGAGGGTGCTAATTGCGAACGTATTCATCAGTGAAATTCAGTGACGTCAAAGTTACTGGCCAGTTCTGGGGCGAAAGGCTGGAAACCGTGCTGACCCGCACGATCCCGAGCCAGCACCGGCAACTGGCGCATCACGGTCTGCTTGACAGCCTGAAACTGCCGCAGCCGGTGCCGCCCTTGCGCCTGCCACGGAACCGGCACAATTTCACCACCCAGATCTTCTGGGACAGCGACGTTGGCAAATGGATCGAGGCAGCAAGTTATGCTTTGTCGCATCGGCGTGATCCCGTCATCGAGGCCCAGATCGAGGCGATCATCGACGATCTGGAAAAGGCGCAGGCCCCGGATGGCTATCTGAACTGCTGGTATCTGGGGCGCGAGCCGGACAATCGCTGGACCAACCTGCGCGACAATCACGAGCTTTACAACGCCGGCCACACGCTGGAGGGCGCGGTGGCCTATTTTCATGCCACCGGGCGCGACCGGCTGTTGAAGATCATGATGCGCTACATGGACCATATCGCCGCGACTTTTGGCCCGAACCCGGGCCAGAAACGCGGCTATTGCGGCCATCAGGAAATTGAACTGGCGCTGGTCAAGCTGTACCACGCTACCGACCTCCGCAAATATCTGGACCTTGCC
>JAYTCN010000198.1:0-1776 GCA_043736475.1 Paracoccaceae bacterium | reverse complement strand
GTCCAGCTACGGCCATTTGGGGCGGACAGATCAAGCGCGCGCCACACTTGCCCGGCTGGAACACGAAGGCCGCACGCCCAACTGGTATTATGGAGTCTCCCGTGAACCCTACCGGGACGCGCGCCTGCGTGCGCAACTGATCAAGGGACTGGAACTTTCCGTCGCGGAAAACGGTTAGCGCATGAACACAGCGTTCGGGCCCTACTGCCTTGACAGATCGGAGCGGACGCTTTCCGGCCCGGACGGTTTTATTGCATTGTCTGCCCGCGCCTTCGATCTGCTCTGCGTGCTGTTGGACAATCCGGGCGCGGTCGTGACCAAGGATACACTTTTTGCCGCGGTCTGGCCCGGTGTTGTGGTCGAAGAAAATACGCTGCAAGTCCACATCTCGGCGCTGCGCAAGGCGCTGCCTTCAGGCATGATCGCGACAGTTCACGGGCGCGGCTACAGATATGCCGGACCTGTGCCGGAACCGGTGAGGACGGCGGCGACCCCGGTTTCCGTTCAACCCCGTGCGAACCGAGGTCCGGTGATCGCCGTGCTGCCTTTTGCCAATCTGGGCGGCGATACAAGCCAGCAGTATTTCAGCGACGGCATCACTCAGGACATCACCGACCGGCTGACACGGTTTCGGGTGCTTTCCGTCATTGGTCTCGATTCCTCGGTCTTCGGGCAGAATACTACGCCCGACGTCGAGGCTATCCGGGCCGCCACCGATGCGGATTTCCTCGTTTCCGGCAGCATCCGCCGTTCCGAGATCCGCATTCGCATTTCTGTGCGGCTGACCTATGCGGCGTCGCATGCCTCGGTCTGGGCCGAGCATTATGACCGGCCCATCGCCGACCTCTTTGATGTGCAGGACGAGGTTGCCGACATGGTGGCCGCAACAATCTCGCGGCAGCTGGAGATCGAGATTTCCAGCCGCTCGATGCGCCAGCATCCTTCCAGTCTGAAGATCTACGACCTGACACTGCGGGGGGTGTGGCACTACTTTGCCTTTACGCGGGACAGCATGGAACAGGCGATCGCCTGTTGCGAACAGGCATTGGCCGAAGACCGGGGCTATAGAGAGGCGCTGGTTTGGCTCGGCGCTTCGAAGTGCGCGCGCTACGAAATAGACTTTGATCTCGACGACCTTCGCGAGGGAATGGATTTGATGGAAAGGGTCATCAAACTTGACCCGACAGATTCGCGGCCATTTGCGGTCTACAGCCTTTCTGCATGCATTATTCATGGGTTGGATGCGGCACGCAACTCGGTCGACCATGCGCTGCGGCTAAATCCGGGTGACTATTATTCCCAAGCGCAGCGTGCGATCATCTCCATCTACGACGGCGACCACGCGCAGGCGCGGGATTGGCTGCGTAGTCTCAACAGGCTCACGCCCAACCCACTGCCGTGGGTCGCACAATATGAGCCGCTGATGGCCTTTCAGGAGGACCGCTTTCGGGACGCCATCGCAGCACTGCTGCCCTGTTCCGAGTTGGCTTGGCAAAAGATGTATCTGCCTGGCTGCTACGGTCATCTTGGCGAAAGGCACAAGGCGCAGGCCATTGTCGCCCGCTTTGCCGCCCAGGGCCGGGTGCCTGACTTCCATGCCGGCGCTGTGCGCGAAGCCTATGGCGATGCGGTGCTGAATCAGCAGTTGATCGACGGGGTGCGGCTGGCGCTTGGGTAGGCTGCCCGCTGCACGCGATTTTGAGGCGCAGGGGGCGCGAATGCCAATTGGTTAAAGCGCTAAAAAGGCCGCCCATTGCCGGAGGGCGCGCTTGCCTG
>JAYTCN010000197.1:0-4333 GCA_043736475.1 Paracoccaceae bacterium | reverse complement strand
AGGATCATGCAGGAGGAAGGCGTGATCATCCAGTCGTACTGGCGCTCGCTGTATCGCCACTACAAGCCGACCGTCACCGGCGTCGACATGCATCCGACTTTCGAGCATCACCACGACCTTTGGTCGCTGGCGTGATCTGACACTTGTCGGCGGCGGGGAATCCCGCCGCCGGTTTCGTTTGAACCGATGCGGGTATTGCGGATGCTGGAGGGCGACCTGTGCTGAACTTTGTGCTGAGACGGTTTGGCGCGATGATCCTGACCGCGATTTGCCTGACGTTCATCGTTTTTCTGCTGACCAATCTGGCCCCGAACCTTGAACGTCTGGCCAAGGAACAGACCAACAGCCGGATGTCCGATGAGCAGGTTATCAGCTGGCTGACCGGACACGGCTATGACCGGCCGGTCGTGGTCCGCTATGCCGAATGGCTCGGTGATGTCGTGACCGGCGACCTTGGCCATTCGACCCGGTTCAACCGGCCGGTGAACGAGATCATCGGCCAGCGGCTGGGCAATACCGGTTGGCTGATGTTCTGGGTGATGGTCACCATGGTGCCGACGGCTTTGCTGATCGGGGTGCTGGCCGGAATGAACGAGGGGTCAAAAACCGACCGGGGCCTGTCGGCATTCTCGATCCTGACCACCGCGACGCCGGAATATGTGTCGGGCGTGATCCTGATCGCGGTCTTCGCCACCTCGTTTGGCGGGCTGAAATGGTTCAAGGGCACCGCAACCTCGGCGGAGGATGGCATCACATTCGTCAATTTCACCCTGCCGGTGCTGACGATGGCGCTGTATGGCGTCGGCTATATCGCCCGGATGACCCGGGCCTCGATGGCCGAGGTGATGACCTCGCAATATATCCTCACCGCCCGGCTGAAGGGGGTGCCGACCTGGGGCATCGTGGTCAAACACGCACTGCGCAACGCCCTGATCGCACCCTTCACCGTGATCATGCTGCAATTCCCGTGGTTGCTGACCGGGGTGGTGATCGTCGAGACCCTGTTCAACTACAAGGGTTTCGGCTGGGTGCTGGTCGAGGCGGCGCTGAACAACGATATCGACTTGCTGTTGGCGTGTTCGGTGGTGGCAGTGTTTGTGGTTCTGGCGACGCAACTGATTTCAGACATCGGTTATGTCTATCTGAACCCGCGCATTCGGGTGCGATAGGGCGTGGAACCACTTGGATTTCTGGCAATTTGGGCCGAGGCATTCGTGCGCTTCACGCCGGTTTGGATTGGCATGGCCATCGTATTTGCCGCATCAATCACGTTCAAGAAACGCTTGTCGCTTTACGGCCGACTGTTCGATTCACCGGTTGGAATGCTCGGTTTTGGCATTATCCTGTTCTGGGTTCTGACGGCATTTCTTGCCAGCCGGATTGCCCCCTACTCAGCGGTCGATCAAGTGCTGTCGATGAAAAACGCAGCGCCGGGGGAAATCGAAGCGGAATTGGGCCTGTCCTACCTGTTTGGCGGCGATAATCTCGGTCGCGACGTGTTCAGCCGCATGGTCTGGGGCAGCCAGACCGTGCTGGCGATAGCCCCCTTTGCCACGCTGTTCGCCTACATGGTCGGGGTCACCTTGGGCCTGCCCGCCGGGTATTTCGGCGGTTGGCTGGATACATTGCTCAGCTTTCTGGCCAATCTGGTGCTGGCTTTCCCGGTGATCCTGTTGTTCTTTTTGTTGGTCACACCCGAAATCGCCCGCGAAACCAATGTGCCGACAACACTGGCGGCGATCCTGTTTGCCTTCCCCTTGGTGTTCTATTCGATGCTGGTCTATTCCAAATACCACACCCAGCCCGACAAGGTCTGGCTCATCCTGGGCATCGGCTTGGCCTTTGGCCTTTGGGCCTATTCCGGCCTCGCCTTCAACCGCGACCCGCTCGGCGTGTTCGGGATGGACCCGAACCGGCTGAACATTTTTGTCTCGGTGGTATTCGTCAATTCGCCGACCGTGTTCCGCATCGTCCGCGGCATGACCATGGACATCAAGACCAGAGACTACGTAGCAGCCGCACAGACGCGCGGTGAGGGGCCTTGGTACGTCATGCTGTGGGAGGTGCTGCCCAATGCGAGAGGGCCCCTCATCGTCGATTTCTGCCTGCGGGTGGGCTATACAACCATCCTTCTGGGCACGCTCGGTTTCTTCGGCCTCGGCGTCAGCCCGGAAAGCGCCGACTGGGGCTTTACCATCAACGACGGGCGCCGCCTGCTGCTGGTGACCGTCTATCCGGCACTGGCACCCGCACTGGCATTGATGAGCCTTGTCCTTGGCCTCAATCTGCTGGCTGACGGTCTGCGCGAACAAAGTTTGAGGGATTAGGTCATGGCCAAATGGGATTATGACGGCCCGATCCTCGAGATCGAAAACCTGTCGATCTCATTCTTCACCCGTGCCGGTGAGATACCGGCGGTGATGGATTTTTCCTGCGTGGTCCAGCCCGGCGAGGCGATGGGTCTGGTCGGTGAAAGCGGTTGCGGCAAGTCCACCGTCGCGCTTGGCATCATGCAGGACATGGGCAAGAATGGGCGCATCACCGGCGGCTCGATCAGGTTCAAGGGCCGCGACCTGTGCAAGATGAGCCAGGAAGAACTGCGCCAACTGCGCGGTTCGGAAATCGCCATGATCTATCAGGAACCGATGGCCAGCCTGAACCCGGCGATGCGCATCGGCGCGCAATTGATGGAAGTGCCGATGATCCACGCCGGGGCCACGGCAGCGGCGGCGCATGTGCTGGCGCTGGAGGTGGTCACCGCCGTCCGCCTGCCCGACGCCGAGCGGATTCTGCGTTCCTATCCGCACCAGCTGTCCGGCGGCCAGCAGCAACGCATCGTGATTGCCATGGCGCTGATGTCCAAGCCCTCGCTGTTGATCCTCGATGAACCAACAACGGCGCTCGACGTGACGGTCGAGGCCGGGATCGTCGATCTGGTCAAGGACCTTGGCCGCACCTACGGCACCTCGATGCTGTTCATCAGCCACAATCTGGGCCTGATCCTCGAGACTTGCGACCGCATCTGCGTGATGTATTCCGGCGAGGCGGTTGAAACCGGCTCGATCAGGGACGTGTTCGACAAGATGCGGCACCCCTATACCCAGGGTCTGTTCCGCTCGATCCCGCTGCCCGGTGCTGACAAGAACGCGCGCCCGCTGATCGCCATTCCCGGCAATTTCCCGCTGCCGCACGAGCGGCCGAAAGGCTGCAACTTCGGGCCGCGCTGTTCGTATTTCCAGGCCGGGCGCTGCGATGCCGGGGATATCCCGATGGTCACTGTCGACGGCAATGAACGCCATTTCAGCCGCTGCCTGCGCTTTGGCGAAATTGACTGGAAGGCGCTGCCCGAACGCAAGGCAACGACCGAAGCGACCGTCGCGGGCAAGGTCGTTCTGAAAGTCGACGGGCTGAGGAAATACTACAAGGTTGCCGCCAGCGCGCTGTTCGGGGGCGGCGAAAGCCGCACGATCAAAGCCAATGAAGGCGTTTTCCTTGAGGCCCGGGAAGCCGAAACCCTGGCGATCGTCGGCGAATCGGGTTGCGGGAAATCGACCCTGGCCAAGGTGTTGCTGGGGCTGGAAACGGCGTCGGACGGGCTGGTGCTGCTCGAGAACAATTCCATCGGCAATACCGAGATCGAAAAACGCAGCACCCGCACCGTTGCCGATATCCAGATGGTGTTCCAGAACCCGTTCGATACGCTGAACCCGTCGCATTCGGTCGGGGCGCAGATCATCCGGGTGCTGGAGATTTTCAAGGTCGGCAAAAACTATGCGGAGCGCGAAACCCGGATGCTGGAACTGCTCGATCTGGTCAAACTGCCACGGGCGTTCGCCACCCGCAAACCGCGCCAGCTTTCAGGGGGCCAAAAACAGCGCATCGGCATCGCCCGCGCCTTCGCTGGTGCGCCGAAAGTTGTTGTGGCCGACGAGCCGGTCTCGGCGCTGGATGTGTCGGTGCAGGCCGCCGTCACCGACCTCTTGATGGAAATCCAGCGCAAGCACCGCACGACCATGTTGTTCATCAGCCACGACCTGTCGCTGGTGCGTTACCTGGCAGACCGGGTGATGGTGATGTATCTGGGCCATGTGGTCGAGATCGGCACGGCCGACCAGGTGTTTTCACCGCCCTATCATCCCTATACCGAAGCGCTGTTAGCCGCCGTGCCAATCGCCGATACATCGGTAAAGAAACGGCACGTCCTGTTGGAAGGCGACATCCCTTCGGCGATGAATCCGCCATCGGGCTGCCCGTTCCAGACCCGTTGCCAGCACAAGAAACTGGTGCCGGGCAACCGCTGCGAGGTCGAATTGCCGCAGATGCGGGTTATGGC
>JAYTCN010000196.1:0-1784 GCA_043736475.1 Paracoccaceae bacterium | reverse complement strand
CACGCAGACCGATCCATTTGCGTTCATTGTCTTTTCGGCGCTGAATTGGCCGAAAGCGGCGGCGCGCGGCGAGGCGGACTTTGCCGCCAACCCGGGCCGGACGGGTTCGGCGCCGGATTTTGTCACGGTCTGGGACAGTTGGCCGAACACGCGGGCGCTGTTCCGGGTGGACGGCGGGGATCCGGGGACCTGGTCCACTGCGCTGACCCCCTTGCCTGCGCCCTGCCAGGCCATCGACCTTGCGGGCGCGCAGCAGGCACAGGCCTGGGCCAAGGTGCCAAGCGGCGGGCCGGTGCATGTGCTGGACAGCTTTCTTAATCCTGACGACGACGCGCTGATCGACCTTGCCGGGCAGCCGGTGCGCTACGAGGTGATGTTCAATCGCCAGGCCTTTGACTATGTGACCGAAAACCGGTTGTGGGACCCGGGCGGCCTGACCGCGTATCTCGCCTCGGACAAGGCGAACGGCGGGCGGCTGGCATTTCCGATGGGACACTGGACCAGTACAGCGCGGTCGCGCGGGGCAATCGTTGTCAAGGCGGCCTGGAAAATTCTGGATCAGGGCCGGGATGACCCCGATCATTTCCACAAGGCCTGGGCGTTTGTCAGTCCGGTGATCACGGAAGGACAGGTGAAACCGGACGCCTGCGAGGTGCGGCCCGTGGGGTTGATCGGGATGCATATCGCACTGAAGACCAAAGAGTTTCCGGATTGGCTGTGGGCGACCTTTGAACACCTTGCGATCGCCCCGACCTGGGACGACCTTGCCGGGGGCGCGGAATTTGCGCCGGGCTATGATGAACCGCAAAGCGCCACCACCAGATGGCTGTTTTACACCCCACAAAAAGCGGACTGCGTCGGAGCGCAAAACTGCGGCGCGCTGGCTGAACTGAACATGGCAAGCAAGGCGACCGGGACCCCGATTCCGACCACGCCCAGCCGCATCACCCGGATGCAGAAGCCGGGCTATTATTTTTCGCAAGACGCCGGTTCTGGCCGCTGCGGCGCGGCACAGGCGACCAAGGGCGCTGGCCCCCTGAATGACGTTCTGGCGACCTATCACGACATGGAGTGCCTGTTTACTGCCGGATTCAAGGACAGCGTCATGGTGTATTATCAGCTGAAGGGCGCGCAGTGGTTCAATCCCGGTCTGGACGGTCGCCATGTGCCCGAGCCGGATGTTCTGGCCAATGCCGCCCTTGAAAGCTTTTCGCAGGCCCAATCCAGTTGCCTTGGCTGCCATGCCGACGCGAGTCCCGCGCATTCGACGTCGAACCTGTCGGTTTATGACTATATTTTTGCGGTGGGGCGCGATGGAATCGCGTCCGGAACCGGCACTGCGACGACCACGACACCCGCTGCGAACAACTGATTTTTCAGAACCAATTCAACAAGGAGGGATGACCATGACCGATGACCAGAAAGAGATGTGGGCCGCAAGGACTGTCTCAGTCCTGTACAGCGATCCCGTGCTCAAACAGCAATTCATGACGGCCTATCACGCCTCATCGCCGGCGCAGATCAAGGCGTTTCTGGTGGCGGCCCCGGTGAGCATGCCGTCGGATCTTGCTGATGAGATTGTCGGGCAGGATGATCAGGATCTGTCCAACTATATCGGCAAGTTGGTCTGCAATTACCTTTGGTGAACGGCCGATGACGCGGCCAGTCGCTTTACGGTCAGATGCGGCGGCCCGTCTGGCCGCCGCCTTGCCCGATTGTCTGGCCGGGAACGACGCCCGGCACAGGCTTGCAGTCCTTGGCGATCTTTGGCCGGGTGGGGCCAC
>JAYTCN010000195.1:0-10209 GCA_043736475.1 Paracoccaceae bacterium | reverse complement strand
TCGCTAGTTCAGCGATTGCAAATAGGCAATCACGTCGGCGCGGTCTTCGGGTTTTTTCAACCCGGCAAAAACCATCTTGGTGCCTTTGAGATAGGCTTTTGGTCCGGCAAGGAAGCCATAGATCTCGTCTGGCGTCCAATTACCCGGTTTTTCCGCCATCGCCGGCGAATAGCTGAAGCCGGCAGACGACCCGATATCGCGATCAATGATGCCGTTCAATGCCGGACCGGTACCATTCTTGCCGTCCAATTTGTGGCAGGCTTTACATTTGCCAAAGACCTTTTCGCCATTGGCAAGGTCCGCTGCAGCAAGCAAGTCGGCCAGCGCAGGACCGGAATCGACAGCGGCGGCGTCTTCGCCGGCTTCGGCGACTTCAATCGCATTAGCAGATTCGGTTGCCTCGCCTTCGGCCCCGTGTTCTGCCGGGCCGACGCGGTAAATCGATTCACCAGCCCAGTTCAGCAGCAGGAAAACAAGGAATGCGCCGCAGAGGCCGCCGACGATCTTGGTATTTGTCATTGTGTCCATGACTGCCTTCACCCTTTGCCGCGTTTGGCCTTTATTGCTGCCAAATTCGCTGGAGTATTAGCCGCTTCACCTGGCGCGGCGCAAGGTGTAGTAACCGCGACCAATCGACCAATCAAGGGCGGGAAAAATGGCCGGCAATTCGACGAAGATTGCCTTTCAGGGCGAACTTGGTGCCTACTCGCACCAGGCGGCCGTCGAAGCATTTCCAGGCCGCGAGGTTCTGCCCTGTTCGTCCTTCGAGGCAGCGAGCGCCGCAGTGAACGAGGGCAAGGCGGGTTTGGCGATACTGCCAGTGGAAAACTCGACATATGGCAGAATTGCCGATGTCCATCATTTGTTGCCTGAGTCTGGATTGCATATTGTCGGCGAGCATTTCGTGCGCGTCCATATCAGCCTGTTGGCAGTACCCGGCGCGACGATATCAGATGTGAAACAAGCGATGAGCCTGACCGTCTTGCTGGGTCAATGCCGGGCGTTTCTTAAAAAGCACCGCATCGCCCCGCTGAACGGCCCGGATACGGCGGGGTCGGCCAAATTGGTTGCCGAAAGGGGCGACAAGCAGGTGGCAGCTTTGGCTTCACCGCTGGCTGGTGAAATATATGGTCTGACGGCTCTTGCCGACCAGATTGAGGACCAAAGCAACAACACCACACGATTTTTGGTGATGGCGCCCAATGCCCTGCGGCCCGAGTCCGGGCACTCAAACGTCATGACCACCTTTGTCTTTCGGGTGCGAAACATCCCTGCAGCACTCTACAAGGCAATGGGCGGGTTTGCCACCAACGGCGTCAATATGGTCAAGTTGGAAAGCTACATGCTCAACGGATCGTTCACCGCCACGCAATTCTATGCCGATATCGAGGGCCATCCCGACGACGCGCATGTCAAACGGGCAATGGAAGAATTGGCGTATTTCACCACGCACCTTGAGATATTGGGCGTTTACAAGATGCACCCCTATCGACTGGCGGCGCGGTAGTCTTCCTCGACTTTCCTGGCAGACAGGTTGATTGCGGCGCGAATTCGTTTGGCGACCCTGCCCCTTGCCAGGCGAAGCGCTTGCAGAATGAGGCGCGCGCGCAGGGTCGTGGCCCTGATTTCGATTTCTGTCTCAATGCGGCTTGAGCGTTTGGTCAACCCGATGAACCTGACCGTGCCGGCGGTCTGAAACCCGCTTGAGTAGACCATTACGCCAATCAGGTCGGGACGGATGAATTCCACCAGTTCGATGGCCGCTTCGCGTGGTTTGCCGCGCAAAATTCCGGCAATCTGCCAGCGGTAACCGGCGACGACCGGACCGCCCGATTGGCGGTGGACTTCGATACCGTGTTGTATGCCCCTTTTCTCGAAGACCGCGAAATTGCAAGCCCGATCGAACAGGTAATCGATTGGAACATTTATTTCGCGGGAATGGCCGAATTTCACGGTCTGGAACCTGCTATTGCCAACGGTCCGAGACCCAGGATTCCATAAGGAAACGGGCAATTGAACCTTTGCGCGCCGGTTTGATCACCGGGTCGAGGCCGGCCAAAGCGTGCATCAGATTTTCGCGGCTGATCCAACGGGCATCTTCCAGTTCGTTTGGATCAAGAATGATTTCCAGCGATTCCGCCGATCCGTGACATCCGATCATCAACGAAGTAGGGAATGGCCACGGTTGACAGGTCATGTAGTCGACGGCACCAATCCTTATGCCGGTCTCTTCATTCGTTTCGCGCCGAACCGCCGCTTCAATGGTTTCGCCCGGCTCCATGAATCCGGCCAGGCAGGAATACATGCCTGCGGGCCACGCAGCGCCGCGGCCAAGCAGGGTCAGATTGCCGTGCGTCACCAACATGATGACAACCGGGTCGGTCCGCGGAAAATGGCCGGTCCCGCAGGTTTTGCATTTGCGCTGCCAGCCACCGGGATCGATCGCGCTCCTGGCGCCGCATCGGGCACAAAATTGATGCGAGTCATGCCAGGCCAAAACGCCTTTGGCCGTTGCAGCGACTGCGGAATCGTCGGCATTCATCGTCGCAATCATCGCGCGCAGGTCGGCGAAATCAGTTCCGTCCGGCTGCATCGGGTGATGGGTCCGATTCGGGTCAAAAAACCCGGCTGGCTCGTCGCCTTCCGGTGCCTGCCACGCAGAAACGTCGGCGGCAAAGCGGGGGGATTTTTGCCTTAGCCCAAGGAACACGGCAGATTCGGCAGATTGGTCAAACAAGGGATCATCGGCGGTCAACCAAACAAGCGCGTTGTTGGCATCAACCAAAGGCTTTCCGCGCCAGACCGCCAATAAACGCGCATCGGGATGGCGAAGCAAATCGCTTGCATTGGCGCGCAAATGGCCCGCCCGGTCGAGGGGGTTGGCGGTGAAGGACAGCGTCGATGTCGTCAGCATGGCTTGGGATCCCAGAAGCGGCGCGACCATGCCCCAGCCGGACCGGTGAGGCAATCGGTTCTCTTCGGCACAGGACCAAAATCGATCGGCATTCCTGCAGAAAGTTTCCAGCTACTTGAGGAATCGCAGAACCTTCGCTACATGTTGGCGTGAGAGGTTGCGCGGGTGAACGCCTTGTGAACCCGGTCAGGTCCGGAAGGAAGCAGCCGCAACAAGTGCCGTTTGGGTCGTTGTAGCCTCTCGCTTGAAACTTTTGCCTCGAGGAGATGTTCATGATTGAATCATATGTCCCGCAGGCGGAGTGTGCTTTCGCAGCCTGAGGCTGCGTTTCCCCCTTAGCGTCTGATCAGAATTGACGCGCGAGCTTATGCCGTGCCTTGGTTGGTTAATCGCCCCGATGGGGGAATTCGAAGGCGCATTCAAATGATTTCGACAAACCCGACTTTGCCCGATCTGGGCTGGAGTCATTTCTTCGAGGCCCAGCTTGTACTGGGCGCAATTGGTGTTGGTCAATCCGTGCGTGTCACGGAAGTGCAACGCGGATCGGCGAGCGTTTTAGGCGTTGCCGGAGTTTCCCAGATTTCAACCGATAAGCTGGAACCACTGGTAGTTGGCGACTGGTTGCTGTTGGGCGAAGGATTGCCTCGTTTGTTGGAACGGCAAAGCAGCATCAGCCGTAAGGCGGCTGGCTCGGCCCATGCGGTGCAGTTGATCGCGGCCAACGTGACAGCCATGTTCATCGTTTCAAGCTGCAACGCGGATTTCAACATCGCGCGGTTAGAGCGCTACTTGGTTTTAGCGCGGCATAGCCGGGTGGTGCCGGTGTTGGTTTTGACCAAGGCCGATATGTGCGTCGACCCGTTTGACTATGTCGATCAAGCGCGGACGCTGGACCCTTCGCTGGTGATCGAGGCGGTTGATGCGCACTCGCAGACCGCGTTTGAACGCTTAAAGCCGTGGTGCGGTCGGGGTGAGACGATTGTGCTGGCAGGCACGTCGGGGGTGGGGAAATCGACCTTGGCGAACCTGCTGTGCGGCATCTCGCAAGACGTGCAGGGCATACGCGAGGACGATGCACGCGGGCGGCATACGACGACGGCGCGCTCGATGCACCGCCTGCTGGGTGGCGGTTGGCTGATCGACACGCCGGGGATGCGCGAGTTGCAGCTGAGCGCCGTGGCCGAGGGCATCGGGGCGGTGTTTGGCGACATTCTGGAACTTGGGTTGCAATGCCGCTTCCGCGATTGCGAGCATGAAGCGGAGCCGGGATGCGCGGTGCAGGCGGCGGTTTTGTCGGGTGATCTGGAGGAGCGGCGGCTGGAAAGCTGGCGCAAACTGGCACGCGAGGACCGCTGGAACAGCCAGGCATTGGCCGAAGGGCGGGCGGCGTCGCCCAAGTTTGGCAAGATGCACCGGGTCGTAAAGGAGCGGATGAAGGTTGGCAAAGGGCGTCTGTCGGCGGGGTAAGCGGGATGCAGGGCAGGATGGGGCAGTAAAAACTTGCTGGGCAAGCCAGCTTTTGCTACCCTGTGACCCAGATTGGGAACAATCCGCGTTGGCAATGGTGCATCGCCTGTTTACGCTGATGGCACGGAAGGCCGGTGGCGGCGACCGTTGGTCGAACTGGCCCGGAAACCGCCGATTTGCCCCAAGCCAAACGATTTTGTCCCGCATTCCCGTCAACCCGGAGGTAAGCCGATGAATCGCATGACCAAACTGATCGCAGCCGTCTGTCTGTTCGCTTCGGCAACCGGGGCGTTGGCGCAGGAGGTGATCGCGACGCTTGACGGCGAGGCCTCGGGCATGCGCATCGAGATCACCGAGTTGTCGCGCACAAGCGGCGAGACGGTAACGATGAAATTCCGCCTGTTTAACGACACCGGCGAAGACTTCGGATTTTACAGTTTGATGGGCAGTTACGATGTCAGCGCCCTGCATCTGATCGACGCTGTCGGCAAAAAGAAATACCTGGTCATTTTGGATTCCTCCGACAATTGCCTGTGCAGCAGCGCCCTGGACAAGGTCGAAAACGGCAAATCCATCAATCTTTGGGCCAGGTTCCCGGCCCCGCCGGTCGACGTGACGGAAGTCAGTGTCGTCATGCCGCATTTCATTCCGACCGACGCGCCGATTTCGCAATAGGGGGCGGCGATGCGCGTCCGGGCATATTGGGTCGCTTTGGTTCTGGTGGGGTCGGGACCCGCATTTTCGCAAGTCGATATTTCTGGCAAGGTTCTCGACCTGATTTTTGCCACCCGCGATCTGGTTTTCCGAGTCGAAGATATGGGTGGCGGGGTTGAGGAACTTGCGGAATCCGTAAGCGATCTTGCGGTGAACGAGAGCGAAACCGAAATCCGCATCGAGCTGGCCGCCGACGTGCTGTTTGATTTCGACAGCGCCGATCTGCGGCCGGAAGCCGAGGCGGCGCTGACCAATGTCGCCGAAATCATCAAAGCCAACGCCGGTGCCGGCGTCCGCGTCGAGGGCCATACCGATTCAAAGGGTTCGGCGGAATATAATCAGGCACTGTCCGAGATGCGCGCCGAATCGGTGCGGGATTGGTTGTTGGCCGCCGAGGGGCTTGGCGGCACCAGCTTCGCGACGACCGGTTTTGGCGAAAGCCAGCCCGCCGCCGCCAACGAGACGGCGGACGGTTCGGACGATCCCGAAGGCCGGCAAAAGAACCGCCGGGTCGAGATTGTGGTCGAGAAGCAATAGGGTCCGGCCCGTGCGCCGGAGCCGAACTTTTCAAAGACGCAGATGCTGTCGCCGCATCTGTTTGCCGGACCGGTAAAACCACGGACCCGCCACGAATCCAAACGCCGCGCCGCCAAGATGCGCTTCGCCCGAGATCACCGAGTTGATGACGATGAAGATGAGGTTGAGCAGGATGACATAAAGAAACACCCGGCGCAGATAGCGGGCGGGGTCGATCGGGCGGTTTTCGGGCCGCATCCGCCGCAACCGGTCCCATTGCATCCGCAGGCAGCCAAGCCAGAGCGCCATGATCGCACCGGATGCGCCGACCAAGGGGACGGCACGGGGTTGGGCCGGGAAAGTTGTCAGGCCGATTGCCCAAAACAGGTTGTCGATCCAGAGCGTGATGCCAAGTTGCGCCAGCCCTCCGGCGATACCGCCGAGGAGGAAGAACGCCATGAACCGCCAATAGCCCATCCGCCGCAGTGATGTTGGCGCAAAGGCGAGAAACGCGACCATATTCAGCGCGACGTGAACGATGCCACCGTGCAGGAAGATGTAGGTGATGAATTGATAGGAACGCCAAGGCGCGAAAGGGTGTGCATAGGGGATGAGCAATCGGCAAAGCGGCGAGGGCTGCTTTATTGCCGGGCACATGGCGAGTACGGGATATTTAGCCAGTCCCGCCGGATCGATGCCGCCGAGGATGCGGATCGGGCTTAGGCCAAACATGTCGATCAGTTGCGTGCGAAACTGGTTGCCGCCAATCAGGCCCCAAGCTGGCGCATGCGGTTGCCAGCCTGTGCGTGAGTGCCATGCGAACAGTATCGCGACTTCGATGGCGATCATCAGGATGAACAAATGGCGGGAAGCGTCTTGCCGCCATGGCGGGCGCAGGCGCTGCACCTGTTCCGCCTCGCCGAAACCGGCGCGAAGCAAGTTCTCGCGGTTGAAGGAACGCTTCGGTAATTTGTGGGTTACACGGGCAGGCATTTGAGGCACGATTGCTCTCTTGGACAAATGTAGTATTTTGTATACATGTGAGTCGCCATGGAAGCGAAGATACTTTGACCAATCGCAATGTAGTTTCGGTTCACACCAGGCCTGATGTCGCTGAACGGCTGGACGCCCTTGCTTTGGTTACGCGCCGCTCGAAATCTTTTTTGGCCAACGAAGCAATCGAGCGGTATCTGGCCGAAGAGGAATCATTCGTGGCTTCGGTCAATCAGGGCATAAGTGATGCGAATGCGGGACGTTTTTTTGCGACCGCGCAGGCACGCAAACGCATTGAAGATTACATTTCCGGACAGGTTCAGATTTCCAAACCGACATGAAAGTCATCTGGACCGAACGGTCGATTTCGGAAATTGAAGGTATTGTCGACCATATTTTGGTCGATAATCCAAGCGCCGCTTTTGCGCTTGCGGATCGAATTTTCGAATTTGTCGAAAATTTATTGCCGGACAATCCAAATCTTGGCAGGCCGGGACGGGTGAACGACACGCGTGAGTTGGTTGTCCATGCGTCGTATCTGGTTGCCTATCGGGTGAAAGGTTCGGCGATTGAGATATTGTCGGTTCGACATTCGGCGCGGCTGTGGCCGAAGGATTTTTAGGCTGAGCGACGGTATCCGTATTGGGCTGTAATTTTGATGTCAGCATGGGTATTTATGGAACGACGAAATCGGCGGGACTGCGCCTTGTCGCCCATCCATGCAACCTTTAGGGTGGGCCTTCGCAGATAGAGAAATACTGACAATGCCCGACCAACCCGCCCCCGCCTATCAGGTGCTCGCCCGCAAATACCGGCCGGCGACGTTTGCCGATCTGGTCGGGCAGGACGCGATGGTGCGGACGTTGCGCAACGCTTTTGCCGCTGACCGGATCGCCCATGCGTTCGTGCTGACCGGGGTGCGCGGGGTTGGGAAAACCACGACGGCGCGGATCATTGCCAAGGGAATGAATTGCACCGGAGTGGATGGCAAGGGCGGGCCGACGATCGAGCCCTGCGGGGCCTGCGATGCGTGCAAAAGCATTGCCGAGGGGCGGCATGTCGATGTGCTGGAGATGGATGCGGCCTCGCGCACCGGGGTGGGCGATATTCGCGAGATCATCGACTCGGTCAATTACCGGGCGGCTTCGGCGCGCTATAAAATCTACATCATCGACGAAGTGCATATGCTGTCGACCAATGCTTTCAACGCGCTGCTCAAGACCCTGGAAGAGCCGCCGGAGCATGTGAAATTCATCTTTGCCACCACCGAGATCCGCAAGATTCCGGTGACGGTGCTGTCGCGCTGCCAGCGCTTTGACCTGCGGCGGATCGAACCGGAAATGATGTTGGCTTTCTTGCGCCGGATTGCCGGGAAAGAGGGCGTCGAGGTTGCCGAGGACGCGCTGGCGCTGATCGTGCGGGCCTCGGAAGGTTCGGTGCGCGATGCACTGTCGCTGCTCGACCAGGCGATTGCCCATGGGGCCGGGGCGACCAGCGCCGAGCAGGTTCGCGCCATGCTGGGGCTGGCGGACCGGGGCCGGGTGCTCGATCTGTTCGATCTGGTGATGAAGGGCGAGGTGGCTTCGGCTTTGGCCGAACTGGCGGGGCAATATGCGGGTGGCGGTGACCCGCTGGCGATCCTGCGCGACATGGCCGAGGTGACGCATTGGGTGTCGGTGGTGAAAATCAGCCCGCAGGCGGCGGAAGACCCGACGGTGACGCCCGACGAGCGGTCACGCGGGTTGGTGATGGCATCGGCGCTGCCGATGCGGGCGCTGACCCGGATGTGGCAGATGCTCTTGAAGGCGCTGGAGGAGGTTTCGGTCGCCCCGAACGCGATGATGGCGGCGGAAATGGCGGTGATAAGGCTGACCCATGTGGCCGAACTGCCGAGTCCGGAGGATTTGGTGCGGCGGTTGCAAGATGCGCCTTTGACTTCGCCGGGCAATGGGCCGGCGCCGCGCGATGCGCCGGGTTCGGGCCCGAGGGCAATGGTGGTGAATGGCGGGGCGGTTGTGGCCCCTGCCGCCATCGTTGCCGATGCTCTGGCGCGCTACGCGCGGTTTGACGATGTGGTGGCTTTGATCCGGGCAAGGCGGGATGCCCGGTTGTTGATGGATGTGGAGACCGGGGTGAAGCTGGTGTCTTACGCGCCGGGGCGGATCGAGTTTCAGCCGTCGGATGCGGCACCGGCGGACCTTGCGGCGCGGCTGGGCAGCCGGTTGCAGGAATGGACCGGGCGGCGCTGGGGGGTGTCGGTGGTGTTTGCCGGCGGTGCGGCGACGCTGCGCGAGGTTTCAGATACGCGGCGATCGGATTTGCATGGGCTGGCGCTGGCGCATCCGATGGTGCAGGCGGTGCTGGCGGCGTTTCCGGGGGCGGAGATCAAGGAGGTGCGGACGCCGGACGAACTTTCGCTGCCTGCGCCGGAAGAAGTGGGCGACGACTGGGATCCGATTGATCCGTTTGATGAGGAGTGAGCGATGCTGAAGGGATTGGGGCAGCTGGGCGACATGGCGAAGATCATGCAACAAGCCAAGGAAATGCAGGGCAAGATGGCCGATCTGCAGGATCGGCTGGGCGATATCGCGGTTCAGGGCTCGGCCGGCGGGCTGGTGCGGGTCGGCGCAACGGCGAAAGGCGAGATTACTTCGGTGACACTCGATGCGGCGTTGATGACGACCGCCAACCGCGAGGTCGCCGAGGATTTGATCCTTGCCGCCATCACGGACGCGCAGGCCAGGGCGGCCGCAGCGGCGCAGGTGGAAATGGCGCGGATTACCGATAGTCTGGGCCTGCCGCCGGGCATGAAACTGCCGTTTTGACCATGCTTGGCGGGTCCGGCAAGGAAATCGACCGGCTGATCGAGCTGATGGCCAAGCTGCCGGGTCTGGGTCCGCGCTCGGCGCGGCGGGCGGTTTTGGCTTTGGTCCGGAAGCGGGCGCTGCTGCTGGAGCCGCTGGCCGGAGCCTTGGCCGAGGTTGCGGCGCATGTTCGGGAATGCCGGGTCTGCGGCAATATCTCGACCGGGGAATTGTGCGGGATTTGCGCCGATCCGCGGCGGGATTCGCGTTTGATCTGCGTGGTTGCGGGCATCGCCGACCTGTGGGCGATGGAGCGGCCGGCGATTTTCAAGGGGAAATACCACGTTCTGGGTGGCGTCTTGTCGGCGCTCGACGGGGTCGGGCCGGAGGCTTTGCGGATTCCGGCCTTGGTTTCAAGGGTTGCCGAAGAAAAGGTGACCGAGGTCATCCTGGCCCTGAATGCCACGATTGATGGCCAGACTACGGCGCATTATATCGCCGATCATCTGGAAGGATTGGGGATTGCGGTCACCTCGCTGGCGCAAGGCGTGCCGGTTGGCGGCGAACTGGACTATCTGGACGATGGGACAATTTCGGCAGCGATGAAGGCGCGCAGGGCATTTTGAGGCCAGAATTTCACGGGTGAAATTCCTTGCAAGGATCTGATATTGCTAGATTGTACAGGGTGAAATTAACCTGTTGTTCACACTACACGACTCTCGCTTTAATGTTGATGTTTTGCCATGCGCCGAAGGCATCTGGCGGATGGGAGCGCAGGAGGTGGCGGATGTGGTCGAAGCC
>JAYTCN010000194.1:0-10215 GCA_043736475.1 Paracoccaceae bacterium | reverse complement strand
TTCCAAATGCAGCGCCTTGGTCCCGTTCATATCGGACTGAAGACCATGCAAAAACACCACGCCCGGTCCAGTGCCGGGAAGCAGCTCATAGGCCAGCTTCGCCCCGTAATCCGTTTCTAGAAAATCCACCATCCGCCAGTCATGGCCGCGCGCCATTGCCCACGCAACGCAAAATCAGCCATTCTTCTGTTTTCAAATATCCGCCTGTACGCTTGCCAAGCTGCCCAACCCTTGACAAGACCACAGCCGATGTCCCAAGTCCCCCATCCGTAACCGGGCGTTTCGTAGGCGCCAAACCACGAGGAGAGGCGCATGTCCGCCACCATTTCCCTGACCCTTCCTGACGGCGCAAAACGTGAATACCCTCGCGGCACAACCGGCATGCAGGTGGCCGCGTCCATCGCCCCCTCGCTGGCCAAGGCCGCGCTCGCCTGCTCCATCGACGGCAAGCTTTCCGACCTCTCGCAGCCGATCGAAACCGACTCGGCTTTCGCCATCCACACCATCAGGGATGAATCCCAGGCCCTCGAACTGATCCGCCACGACTGCGCCCATATCATGGCCCGCGCGGTGCAGGAGATCTGGCCGGATGTGAAAGTCACCATCGGCCCGGTGATCGAGAACGGCTGGTACTACGACTTCGACCGCGCCGAGCCTTTCAGCAGCGACGACCTTGAGCGCATCGAGAAAAAGATGCGCGAAATCATCAATTTGCGCGACGAAGTTCGCACCGAAATCTGGCCGCGCGACAAAGCCATCACCTTCTACAAGGCCCAAAACGAACCCTACAAGGTTGAACTGGTGCATGCTATTCCCGCCGACCAGCCATTGCGCATGTACTGGCACGGGCCCTGGCAAGACCTCTGCCGCGGCCCGCATCTGGTCCATACCGGCCAGGTTCCCGGCGATTGCTTCAAGCTGACCTCGGTTGCCGGCGCCTACTGGCGCGGCGATTCACGCAACAAGATGCTGCAACGCATCTACGGCGTCGCCTTCCGCACTCGCGACGACCTCAAGGCCTACCTGCACATGGTCGAGGAGGCGCAGAAACGCGACCATCGCAAACTGGGCCGCGAGATGGACCTGTTCCATTTGCAGGAAGAGGCGATGGGCTCGGTGTTCTGGCACCCCAAGGGGTTTGTCATCTACAACCAGCTCGAAGCCTATATCCGCCGCCGCCTGAACAAATCGGGCTATGTCGAGGTGAAAACCCCGCAGCTGATGGCCGCCAAGTTCTGGGAAGCTTCCGGCCACTGGGGCAAATACCGCGAAAACATGTTCGTGGTGCCCGACGAGGTTCCGGGCACCGACGCTGAAGGCCCGGTCATCTCCGGCAAGGCCGATTTCATGGCTTTGAAACCAATGAACTGCCCGGCGCATATCCAGATTTTCAAGCAGGGCATCAAGAGCTACCGCGACCTGCCCTTGCGCATGGCCGAATTCGGCTGCTGTCATCGCAACGAGCCGCATGGTGCCCTGCACGGCCTGATGCGGGTGCGCCAGATGACCCAGGACGACGCGCATATCTTTTGCCGCGAGGACCAGATCCAGTCGGAAACCGAAGCCTTCTGCGCTCTGCTCGACGCCGTCTACACCGATTTCGGCTTCACCGACGTGCGCATCCTGCTCGCCACCCGGCCCGAACAGCGCGCCGGGTCGGATGAAACCTGGGACCGGGCCGAAGCGGCTCTCGGCGACGCCCTGCGCGCCACCGGACGCGATTTCGCCATCGCCCCCGACGACGGTGCCTTCTACGGACCCAAGCTCGAATTCCACCTGAAAGACGCCATTGGCCGCTCGTGGCAACTGGGCACCTTGCAGCTCGATTTCGTGCTGCCCGAACGACTGGATGCCGCCTATATCGCCGAAGACGGCTCGCGCCAGCGCCCGGTCATGTTGCACCGGGCAATCCTCGGCTCACTGGAGCGCTTCATCGGCGTGCTGATCGAGAACTACGCCGGCAAACTGCCGCTGTGGCTCGCCCCGGTCCAGGTCGTGGTCGCCGCCATCGTCTCGGGTGCCGACACTTACGTGAACGAGGTCGTCGCCGCCCTGCGGGCGCAGGGCATCCGTGCCGAGGCCGACATCCGCAACGAAAAGATCAACTACAAGGTCCGCGAACATTCGGTCGCCAAGGTGCCGCTGATCTTTGCCGTCGGGATGAACGAGGTGGCGGATCGGACCGTTTCGATCCGGCGGCTGGGCGAGTCGCAAAGCGAGGTTGTCGAACTGGACGCGGCACTGGCAGCAATTGCAGGTCAGGCAACTCCACCTGACCTGATCGCTTGAATCAATACGGGAAGCGGCCGGAGTCCGGCGCGCTTCCCGCACATGAGTTTCAGACCCGCAGGCCTGCCGAAATCAGGTTGCCGGTGCGGCTTCCATGGCTTCGGTTGCAGTTGTTGCGGCAGCAGCGCCGGCATCCGAGGCAGCGGCGGCGGCAGCATCGGCTGCGGCTTTGACAGCAGCGGCGTCTTCTGCAGCTTTCGCCGTGGCAGCGGCTGCTTCCGCCTCAGCGGTCGCGACAGCCGCTGCCGCTTCTTTTTTGTTGCTGTCGCTGATGTACCACCAGCCGCCCAGCGCCACCACCACGACGATGCCGATAATCCAGTAATTGCGCATATTTTGTCTCCTTGTCCCGCAGACGCCACGTTTGGGCGCCAGAATCAGTATGCCGCATAAATTGTTGCGCCTGCGAATAAATGCAAGCCTTTGTAGCCGATAACCGCAACCTGCGCAAAATTCTTCTGAAAAAATCCTGCGTTTGTGCTCGCCCCGCCACCCAATTCGCCCGCAGGCCGGGCTTAGTTGGCCGGGCAAAGGCAATTCCTATTGACGCGGGCAACCGATTTATCCACTTAACGCTGGCCGGTGGCATGGAATGATTGCCGCCGCTTTTTCGTTTTCGCAACTATCCAAGGACGACCAACATCGCCAGAAGACCACACAATGCGCCGCCAGCCGTGCGCGACACCGGACCGCGTGCCAACGACCGTATTCGCGTCCCGGAAATCCGCCTGATCGGCGCTGAGGGTGAAAATATCGGAGTCGTTACCCCCGAACGCGGCATCGAACTGGCCGAAGCCGCCGGACTTGATCTGGTCGAGATTTCGCCCAGCGCCGTACCACCGGTCTGCAAGATCATGGACCTTGGCAAATTCAAGTACGAAGTGCAGAAAAAAGAGGCCGAGGCGCGGAAAAACCAGAAGATCATCGAGATCAAGGAAATCAAGTTCCGCCCCAATACCGACACGCACGACTACGAGGTCAAGATGCGCTCGGTGCAGAAATTCCTCGAAGGCGGCGACAAGGTGAAAATCACCCTGCGTTATCGCGGCCGCGAAATGGCCCATATGGAAATCGGCCGCAAATTGTTGGAACGCGTGTCGGCAGATTCCGCAACATGGGGTAAAATCGAGGCGATGCCGCGTCTGGAAGGCCGGCAGATGACGATGATGATCAACCCGGCGAAATAGCCTGTGGCGGGCCCATCGCCCGCCATTCGCCTGACCCGGTTCATGGTCAAACCGGCGAACAGAGGGGCGCCCGCTGTGGCCCGCATCAACCGAAACCTCACCCGCGACCGCATCCAGGCAAGCGCCCTTACATTCCTGATCTGGTTGCTGAAACGCCTGCCATACGACCTGCGCAGGCGGATCGCCGGCGGTTTGGCGGCTCAGGCGGTCTCGCGCATTCCGGCACTGCGCCGAAGAATAATCAGGAATCTCGACTATGTTCTGCCCGACCTGGATCAAGGCCGGCGGCGACAACTTGTTCGGGATGTCGGTACCAGTTTCGGCCAAACCATGATCGAGACTTACAGCGCAGCCGAATTCCGCCGGTCCCACAGCCGATTCATCGTCTCCGGTGCCGGGTTGGACGCCTTGAACGCCGCCAAATCGACCGGCAAAGGCGCGGTGCTGGTCTCCGGCCATTTTGGTCAATGGGAGGCTGTCCGTGCCGCGCTTTTCGACCTTGGCCTCGAAACCGGCGCGGTCTACCGCCCCAACAACAACATTTTCTATGACATTGGTTTCTTGTCGGCGATCCGTCAGATGGGCGAACCGATCCTGCCCAACACTCCGGCCGGAACCCGGGCGATGATCCGGCACGTCGGCAATGGCGGCAGAATTGCCATGCTGATCGACCAGCATATCGGCGGCATGCCGATGTTGAATTTCTTTGGCAAACCGGCGCGAACCGCCATTTTTGCCGCCGAGCTGGCGTTGAAATTCGATCTGCCGCTCATCGCCTGCTATGGAATACGCAGGCCGGCCGGTCGGCTGATTGATGTGGTGCTCGAGGCACCGGTTCCCCGAGCCGATGCCTTGACCATGACCCAACACCTGAACGATTCCCTCGAGGCGCGCATCCGCGAACATCCCGGCCAATGGTACTGGCTGCACCAGCGCTGGAAACCCAAGCGCGCCAGAGCAAATCAGGGATAAGCGGGAACCGGTTTTCCCGCCCGGTTTGCGTAAAAACAAATGGTCAGACCAGTTCGGGCGATTCTGTCAGCGCCCGAACCGGCCTAGCGCGCTTTCATCGCCGCAAGAATAGGACCGTTGCCCTTTTCCTGAACAATCACCACAACCGGCATTCCGCCCGTCAAATCGGCAGTTATCGTCGCCGGGCCGCGGCCGTCCCACTCGCCAATCTTCTTCCAGGATACAACAACATTGGCATAATCGACGCGTCTGCCGGCGTTTTCACCGCGTTCGATATCGACGGTCTCCAGCGGTGAGTATTCGACGCAATAGATCACCGATGCCGGCAATGGCGCCCCGGCCGGGCTGACCGACACCGATACACTGTCGACGTCCCTGTCAGCCGACAAAATTATCACCTCCGGTTCGGCCAGCAAGCTGCGGATTGTCCGTTCCAGATCGCGTTCATGGGTGCCGACGATGGATGTCTGACCCTGCACAATCATTTGCGGCGTATAAATTGTCCGTTCACCCAGCGCCCGGGCATAGGCGCGCTGACGTTTGGTGTTCAGCGGCGAGGCCAGCTCATCTTTCCAGCCCAGATAGTCCCAGTAATCGACATGCAGTGACAAGGCGATCACGTCTGTCCTTTCGCTCAACATCCCAAGCAATTCATCTGCCGGTGGGCAAGAACTGCACCCTTGTGACGTGTAAAGTTCCACCACCACCTGGCGCGTCTGCGCCGTGGCCGACAGAGCCAGAACCGTCAGAACTGTTGCCAGAATCGCCAGCCGCATGGTTGAAACCTCGAAACTACCCGGCCAATTTACGGCCAAATGCGCGGTCCTGCCAGTCAAGCCTTTGCGATGAACGGGCGCGGTTTGCTCACAGATCCGTCACCAGCGCCGCGTCTTGCTGAAATATTCGTCCGCCTGCGCCCCGAAAACCGCGCGCAGGCCGTCCTCCTCTTCCTTGATGAACCGGCTGGTGATGATGAGCGGAAACGCGATCACCGGCAGCAAAGCGGACAGCGCGCCAAACCAGAACGCTGCGCCCAGAATGACAAGGACCATCCCGGAATAAATCGGGTTGCGGTTGATTCTGAAGGGCCCCTCGACGATCAATGCCGTCGGCACCTGCCGCGGCATCATCGGCGTTGCTTTCATCTTGAACCAGGCCAGGGTCCACAGCATCAGGCCAAAACCGCCAACGACAAGCGCGACTGCCAGCCAGACCGGCGGATCAAACCGCCAAAGCGGCAGCAACCAGGCAAGCAAGCCCGCCAGGGCAATCATGGCAAGACCCCAGATCGGCGGCAGGTCCAGATTTTGTTTCATCGCGGTCCCCAATTATCGAAAATCATGTCTGCATCAATACATGACCCATTTTTTTCATCCATCACCAAATTGACCCGTTGGTCCGAATCTCAGCCTGCCGCACCGGCGGTCACGAATGGGACAAATCCGCCAAAGATCATCCGCTGCATGGCGATCGGCGCATTGGCATTGTCATAGCCCTGCATGCGCGGGTCGGCCTCGACTTTCGCATTGACGGCATCCCGGTGCGCCCGGTCGCGGTACAGGATAAAGGCGAAAATGACTTGCGCGTCCTCTGCCGCCTCAACCGCGCGCGGCAACGATGTGACTTTTCCGTAGGGAACATCGTCGCCCAGCGATTCCACATACGCCAATGCACCATGCTCCATCCACACCCTGGCACCCAGCGCTGCCATTTCGCGGTATTCCGCAAGCCGGCCCGGTTTGACCGAAGCGACATGGCCATCGATGCAGTTCATGAACCCTCCTGGTCGCGCCGACGACTCATGCCGGCGGAATCTGCTGATTGAACAGCAAACAGGTTGTTGGACGCCCTGCTCTGCGTCAAACTGTTTCGCGCCGATTGCCAGAAAGTCCGATGACCCAGCACCTGCGCACTTTCCACCCCCACCCCAAGGTTCTCGCCTTTTACGACGGCCGCATCCCCGGTCAGCGCTTTGCGCCGGCCGCCAATTGGGTCGATGACGGGGCTTTGTCGCTGGGTATTGCCAGCTACGCTCTGGTCGACGGCGACGAGGCTCTGGTCTTTGATACCCATATCTCGCCGGAATATGGTGCGTTCATTCGCAAGGCCCTGACGGCAATCGGCGTGACCAAATTCACCGTGGTCCTCAGCCATTGGCACCTCGACCATGTTGCCGGCACCGCCGCCTTCGCCGATTGCCGTATCGTTGCCAACCGCAAGACCGCGGCCCATCTGCAAGACCACCGCGCCGATATCGAGCGCGGGACCGCAAGCGGCCCGCCAGCGATCACGCCTTTGATCCTGCCCACCGATACGTATGAAGGCCGGGCGCAGCTGCATGTCGGTGCCCTGCATGTCGATTTGATGGAGGCCAATATCCACAGCGATGATGCGACCGTGCTCTGGCTGGCACAACCACGGCTGCTGCTTGCGGGGGATACGCTGGAAGATACAATCACCTATGTCGACGAACCCGGGCATTTCGAAACCCACCTGACCGACCTCGACCGGCTTTGGGCACTCGACCCGCACCGAATCTTGCCCAACCACGGTTCGCCTGACGTCATAAAAACCGGCGGCTACGAAAAAACCCTGATCCGCGCCACCCAGCAATATATCCGCGTGCTCAGGCGCTGCCTGACCGAACCGCAACTGCGCGACAAACCCTTGCGCGAACTCATCAAGGGCCCGCTCGAGGCTGGTTGGGTGACGTGGTTCGAGCCCTACGCCGCGATCCATCGGCACAATGTCGATCGCGCAATGGCCAGCGCCGGCTGACCGTCGCGGACACGTGACCTTCCCGGCGCGGCGTCGCGGCGATTTCGCCGGACTTTTGTCACAGCATGCGCTAGACCGACCCGACAGAAGGCGTCGGGCACGGATCGGTTCCGCACCGCCGTTGCCGGTGAGGCCGCTATGGTCAAAACCATCGGAAACCCTTTGTCATGGCTGGCGGGAACCGCCTCGACTGCCGGGTCGCATCTCGCCTCGGTCGGCGGCGAACTTGCCGGCACCGAAAATGTGGCGATGCCGGTGGTCCGGCGGATAACCTACGGCGACCTTGGCGCATCGCTGCGCCGTGGAATTGACGATTTTGCCACGTTCCGAACCGATGTTGCGGTGCTGTGCGTCCTTTATTCCGTCATCGGAGCCATCCTGGCCTGGGCGGCTTTCGACCGCAATCTGCTGCCCTTGCTGTTTCCGATGATGTAGGGATTTGCCCTGATCGGCCCGGTTGCCGCCGTCGGCATGTACGAGATGAGCCGCAAGCGCGAACTGGGGCAGCAAGCGGGCTGGGCCGATGCCTTCGGCGTGCTGCAATCGTCGGCTTTTGGCGCGATCCTGGTGTTCGGTGCGATCCTGTTTGCCCTGTTTGCCGCCTGGCTGATCGTCGCCGAGCTGATTTTTGCCGCGACAATAGGGCCGGAAATGCCGGTATCGGCCATGGCATTCGCCCGCGACGTTCTGGGAACCTCCGGCGGTCGAACCATGATCGTGCTCGGCATCGCGGCGGGGTTCTGCTTTGCCGCAATCGTGTTGGTCGTCGCGCTG
Organism: Paracoccaceae bacterium; assembly: GCA_043736475.1. Taxonomy (GTDB): domain Bacteria; phylum Pseudomonadota; class Alphaproteobacteria; order Rhodobacterales; family Rhodobacteraceae; genus JANMOK01. Next base: position 2,215 of record JAYTCN010000194.1, on the reverse strand, counting down.
GTCTCGTTTCCGTTGCTGATCGACCGCCGCGTCGGCGTTCCGGTCGCCGTCGCCACCTCGATTGCCGTGGCCCGCCTCAACCCCGGTCCGGTCGCCGCCTGGGGCCTGATCGTCGCCGGCCTGCTGGTGCTGGGCTCGCTGCCGTTGTTTCTGGGCCTGATCCTCGTGATGCCGGTCCTCGGCCACGCGACCTGGCATCTGTACCGCAAAGCGGTAGTGCCCATTTAGGGGCGTGGCGATGCCCTCCCCCGCGTTCGGGGGAGGGTTAGGGTGGGTGCCTTTTCCGCCCTAACCCGCCTTCGCCAAATTCCGCAGCACATAGTGCAGCACCCCGCCGTTCTCGACATATTCGATTTCGATCGCGGTATCGATCCGGCATTTCAAGGTGATCACTTTCACCCGGCCATCGCCATAGGCAAGCGTGCACGGAACTTCTGACAATGGTTTCAGATCGCCTTTCAAGCCATTGATTGACAAGGTCTCATTGCCCTTCAGTGCCAAGGTCTTGCGCGAATCCCCACCGGTAAACTCAAACGGGATCACCCCCATGCCAACCAGGTTGGAGCGGTGGATCCGCTCGAAACTCTCGGCGATCACCGCCTTCACTCCCAAGAGGGCCGCGCCCTTGGCCGCCCAGTCGCGGCTGGAGCCGGCCCCATATTCGACGCCGCCAACCACCACCAAAGGCGTCCCCGCCGCGATATGGGCCATGGCGGCCTCATAGATCGAGGTCTGCCCCCCGTCCGGCCCGAGGGTATAGCCGCCCTCGACTCCGTCGAGCATCTCGTTGCGGATCCGGATATTGGCGAATGTCCCCCGCATCATCACCTCGTGATTGCCGCGGCGCGAGCCATAGGAGTTGAACTCCGACACCGGCACCTGCCGCTCGGTCAGATAAATTCCCGCAGGCGTGGTGGATTTGAACGATCCGGCGGGCGAGATGTGATCGGTCGTCACCATGTCGCCCAGAACCGCCAGCAGTTTCGCCCCCGAAATATCGTGGATCGCGCCCTTTTCGCGGCCCATCCCGCGGAAATACGGCGGGTTCTGCACATAGGTGCTGGACGCCGGCCAATGCCAGGTCAGGCTGTCACCGGTCACGACCGAACGCCATTTCGCATCGCCCTTGAACACATCGGCATATTTCGACTGGAACGCTTCCCGGGTCACGGTTTTCTCGACCAGATCGGCAATCTCTTTCGTCGTCGGCCAGATGTCGCGCAGATACACATCCTGCCCGTCCGGCCCCTTGCCCAAGGCTTCGGTCGCCAGATCGATATTCATGTCCCCGGCCAAAGCATAGGCCACCACCAAAGGCGGCGAGGCCAGATAATTCGCCCGACAATCCGGGCTGATCCTTCCCTCAAAATTGCGGTTGCCCGACAGCACCGCCACCGCCACCAGATCATTCTCGGCAATCGCCCTGGAAATCTCCGGCTGCAACGGCCCGGAATTGCCGATGCAGGTGGTGCAGCCGTAACCGACCAGATTGAAGCCGATGGCGTCCAGATCCTCCTGCAAGCCGGCCGCATTCAGATATTCGCTCACCACCTGCGACCCCGGCGCCAGCGAGGTTTTCACCCACGGCTTGCGGTTCAGGCCCAAAGCCCGCGCCTTGCGCGCCACCAGTCCGGCACCGATCATCACATAGGGGTTCGAGGTGTTGGTGCACGAGGTGATCGAAGCGATCACCACCGAGCCATCGCGCAAACTGTAGGTCTCCCCGGCCACCGCGGCGCTTTTGCGCGGGTCCCTGCCGCCGCCATTCGGCGCCGGACCTTCCGACGCCATGTCTTTCGCCTCGGCCGAAATATCGGTGCCGCGATAATCGGACACCACTTTCAGAAAACCCGCCGCCGCCTGACCCAGCGGCGTGTGATCCTGCGGCCGTTTCGGCCCGGAAATCGCCGGCACCACCTCGGCCATGTCGAGATGCAACGTGTCGGTATAGATCGGTGCATAATCCGCCCCGCGCCAGAACCCGTTCGCCCTGGCATAGGCCTCGACCAGCGCGATCCGCTCCTCCGGCCGCCCCGACTGGCGCAGATAGCGCAGGGTCTCGTCATCGACCGGGAAAAAGCCGCAAGTCGCGCCGTATTCCGGCGCCATGTTGGCGATCGTCGCCCGGTCGGCCAGCGGCAGATTGTCCAGCCCCTCACCCCAGAATTCGACGAATTTGCTGACCACGCCGTGTTTGCGCAACATCTGCACCACT
>JAYTCN010000193.1:0-1788 GCA_043736475.1 Paracoccaceae bacterium | reverse complement strand
AGCGCAAGAGCGACAGCGTCAAGATCAGCACTGCTGTGTCGGCTGAGATCGGTGCCTTTTGGGAAGTATTGGCGCAAGAGCCCGTTTGTGTTTTCGTTTGTGCCGCGTTGCCACGGGCTTTGCGGGTCACAGAAGTAGACCTGAAGACCTGTGTCGATCCGCAGTTGCGCGTGCTGCGCCATCTCTGCGCCCTGATCCCACGTCAAGGATTGCCGCAAGCGTTCCGGCAGGGTTTTGATGGCACCGGCAATCGCATCCCGGACGGCTGCCGCACCGTGACCTGCGAGGGCTGGGCCGTTCTTTACCCGGACATCATCGCCATGGCCCGGCATCCGGGGAAGGTGCAGAAGGATCGTGAACCGGGTGGATCGTTCGACCAGCGTGCCGATCGCAGAGCTGCCGAGCCCGAGAATGAGGTCGCCCTCCCAATGCCCCGGGACGGCACGATCCTCTACTGCAGCTGGTCTTTCGCTGATCATGATCTCGGATGAGACAAAGCCTTTACCTTTTCCACGCACCCGGGCCCTTGGCAGACGCAGGGCGCGTCCCGTTCGCAGGCAAGCGGTCAACTCGCGCCGCAGGGCGCCACGCCCCTGCACGAAAAGGGCCTGGTAGATCGCTTCGTGGCTGATGCGCATGGTCTGATCCTCTGGAAAGTCCAATGCCAGCCGCCGTGCTATCTGTTCCGGACTCCACGCCGTTGCCCACCTTCGCGGCTTTCGTCGCCCGAGGTTCCGCCCCTTCCAGGCTACCCGCGGTGCAGAAATAGCCCCACCACCCGGAGCCATAATTTGCCCGGAAAGCCGATCCTGAACATAGTGCCTCAGCACATCGTTCAAAGCCAGCTTCGACGCTTTGGGCCGTCGGGCCGCACGTTCGGCGTGCCATTGGGCCGTGGTGGCGCGGTATTCGAAGCTGCCGCTCCGTGTCGCAGCGTTGCGGCGCAATTCTCGTGATATCGTTGATGGCGCTCGATGCAACTGGTGGGCAATATCGCGGATGCCGATGCCCTGCGCCCGCAACAATGCTATCTCCTCGCGTTCCACGAAAGACAGATATCGACCTGAACCCGGTGGGGCAAGTTCTGCAAAATGTGAAGGTGGCATGCCGCCTGAACTCCGGAACCATCGGGCGCCAACCGGGGGCGACATTCCAGCTTGGACTGCCGCCTCCTCACTGGACAGACCCCCGGCAATCAATGCCCAGAAACGTCGTACATGTTCGCGGCGCGCAACCGGCGGCCGCCCAAGAGAAGTCAGCTTAGCACGCCCGGCCTGATCCGAACGCCGCTTTCCAGTCGTCATCGCAACCTCCATCAAAGATGGTGTTGCGACGACCGCTTGAATCCGCCCAATACATGTCCATCCGCTATACCGAACGTCTGGCAAAAGCAGGCATCGAGCCCCCGGTTGGCAGCGTCGTCGACGCCTGTGACAATGCCTTGGCCGAGACGATCAATGGCCTTTACAAAACCGCGGTCATTCGCAGGCGCAAATCGTGGCACAATATGCAAGCCGTCGGGATGGAAACCCTCAAACGGGTCGACTGGTTCAACCACCGCCGCCTGCCTGAGCCGATCGGGAACATCCCGCCTGCTGCAGCAGACGCGGCGTTCCATGCAAACCTGAACGCGCTCGATATGGTCGCATGATACGGACTATCCGGTCTCCGGCAAACCCGGGGCGGGTTCAGTGGTCCGGGAGTTCCTGAACCCGGAGGTGTCGCGCTCTGGTCTGGACCGGTGTTTGCGTCGGCATGGGGTGGGCAATCTGCGCGACCTGCAGGCCA
>JAYTCN010000192.1:0-10226 GCA_043736475.1 Paracoccaceae bacterium | reverse complement strand
GACGATGCCACGATGCAGGCGCTGGCGCAGAACGGCAATGGTCAGGCTGCCTATATCGACACTCTGCAGGAAGCGCAGAAATCTCTGGTCGATCAGTTGACCGGCGCCTTGTTCGCCATCGCGTCGGATGTGAAAATTCAGGTCGAATGGAACCCGGCGGAAGTCGCCGAATACCGGCTGATCGGCTATGAGACCCGGGCACTGGCGCGGGAAGATTTCAACAACGACCGCGTCGATGCCGGCGAGATCGGCTCGGGGCATACGGTAACGGCGCTGTACGAAATCACCCCGGTCGGTTCCAGCGCCGTGATGACCGACGATCTGCGCTATGGCCATACCGCCACCGCGCCGCAGACGGATTTCACCACCGAGTTTGGCTTCCTGAAACTGCGCTACAAACTGCCCGGTGCCAGCGCCAGCCAATTGATCGAGACCCCGATCACGCCCGATCGGGTTGACATCGCGTCGTCGGAAACCGGTTTCGCGGCGGCGGTGGCCGGGTTTGGCGAATTGCTGCGCGGCAACCAGACTTTGGGCGACTGGTCTTACGACGACGCCGCAACCTTGGCCCAAGCCTCGCGCGGCGATGACCGCTTCGGCTATCGCGCCGAATTCATCCGGCTGATCGGCCTGGCCAAGGCGGCGCAGTAGAAAAAACGGCCCGCACCGGGCGGGCCGTCGCTGTTGGTGAAAGCGCGCTTACGCCGCTTTTTTCTCGATCAGCCTGGCGTTCGAAATCTCGATCCGGCGCGGCTTCAGCGCCTCGGGAACTTCGCGCACCAGATCGACATGCAGCAGGCCATTCTCGGTCACGGCGCCAACGGCGCGCACATGGTCGGCCAGCTGGAACCGTTTCTCGAAAGCCCGCCCGGCAATGCCGCGATGCAGATAGGCAACCTTGTCCTCATCGGCTTTCTTGCCGGTGACGACCAGCACGCCGTCGCGGGCTTCGATGGTCAGGTCGCTTTCGGCAAAACCTGCCACCGCAATGCTGATGCGATAGGCGTCGTCGCCGGTTTTCTCGATGTTGTAGGGCGGATAGGTGGTGGTGTTGACATCGCTGGTCAGGGCGCTGTCGAGCAGCGAGGCCAACCGGTCAAAACCGACGGTAGAACGGTAAAGTGGGGTGAAATCAAACGTGCGCATGGGATCCTCCATCAGAAGCGACACCTGAATGCGGCCCTCCGGCATGGACGGGCCATCATCTTGTCGGTCCCGGAATCCGGCGACCGACAGCACAGAATGTAAGTCGGGAAGCGGCGGGTTCAAGACCCCGGTTCCGGTCAGGGAACCTTGGTGAACAAACCGCCATCGGCGCTGCGGCCCAATTGTTCGGCCAGCGAGGCGCCGGGTCTGCGCGAGATGAAAACCGGGTCGGTCTGTTTCAGCTGGTTGATCAGCGCGTCAAGCGTCCCGTCCAAAGCCACCGCCAGCGCCACCCTTTCGCCGTTCATGTCGGCCATTGCCGAAATGACCGACGCGATCTTTGGCCGCGCGTTCGACATCACGAAAATCGGCGAACCCGAGGCGCCGAAATTGACCGAACAGGTCAGGACCAGCACATCGACATCCCGGGTCAGGATCGAGCACGATTCCTGGATCGACGGAATCTCCGACCGGTCCTGCGCATAGGACACCACCGAAACGACATCGCCGCTTTGCGGCGAATAATGGCGGTCGAACGGCTGGATATTGCTGGTGATCGGCTGATCGAGTTCAATCAGCGCCAGGTCATGCGATACCCGCGCCGACTGGTCGACGCTGTCGAACCGATATTCGGGGTCGATCAGGACCCGGCGCGCCGAGCGGATGGCCTGCGCGGTGCCGTTATTCCAGCCCGCGACAAAACGCACGACCGACGTCTCGATCCGGGCACCGGTCTGCTTGTCGAAAAAACAATGGGCCGCCGTCAACACCAGTTGCGGCTCGATCATCGCCCCGGTGCAGAAACCGCCGGTGCCGAAATTGACCCGGCCAACCGCCGACCACAGCATCGCCTCGTCGGCACGGTCAAGCTCGCGCAGCGTGGTTTCCTGCGACCAGACAGCGCTGATCGAGGCCAGCAAAATCAGGCAGGCGAGAAGGATTTTCATGGTTGCCATCTCTGGCCAGTCATTCCGGCGCTTCTAAGGCAAGTCCGCGCAATTTCGCCGGTCGCGGCCCGCCGGTCGCCCAGTCGAGCAATTCGGCGGTATGGACAACCGGCACCGGCGTGCCCGAAGCAATCTGCATCATGCACCCGAGGTTGCCCGCAGCGATGATCTGCGGCTGCAGCGCCTCCAGCGCCGCTACTTTCCGCTCTTTCAGCTTGCCGGAAATTTCTGGTTGCAACAGGTTGTATGTCCCCGCCGATCCGCAACACAAATGCGCATCAGCCGGCTCAACGACCTGAAACCCGGCTGCCGCCAGCAAGGCTTTCGGCGGCGTCCTGATCTGCTGGCCGTGCTGCAGCGAACAGGCAGCGTGGTAAGCGACGCGAATTCCCGTCCTTGGCGCTTGCGCAAGGCCCAGATCCGACATCAGCTCGGTCACATCCCGGGTTATGGCCGCGACCCTCGCCGCGTCCGGCGCCAGCGGCTTGCCCTTGAACATATGGCCGTAGTCTTTGACCACGGTGCCGCAGCCCGAGGTGGTGATCACAATCGCATCGAGGCCGCCGTGGTCCATCTCCCGCGTCCACGCCCGGATATTGGCTTCTGCCGACACCAGGCTTTCGCCGCTGCGACCCATGTGATGGGTCAGCGCCCCGCAACAGCCCATGCCACGGGCGATCACCACCTCGCAGCCATGCCGCGTCAGCAGGCGGATCGTCGCTGCGTTGATATCGGGGTCCAGTGCCTGCTGGGCACAGCCGGAAAGCAGCGCCACCCGCTTTCTGGGCCTGCCTTCGGCGGCAATGACCTGCGGCCGGTCCAGGCGGCTGGGTGCCGGCAGACGGCGCGGCGCGAAGGCGATCATGGCCCGCAGTTTTTCTGGCAACAGACCGCCAAATGGCGCGGCAATCCTTGCGCCGAGCACCGCAAGGCGGAGACGTTTCGGATAGGGCAAGACCCGCGCCAGCAGCGCGCGCAGGAAACGGTCCATCGGCGGGCGCCGATAGGTCGCCTCGATATGCGACCGCGCAAGATCGACCAGATGCATGTAATCAACCCCCGACGGGCAGGTCGAAACGCAAGCCAGACACGACAGGCAGCGGTCAATATGGGTGACGGTCTCCCGGTCCGCCGGACGGCCTTTCTCCAGCATGTCCTTGATCAGGTAGATCCGCCCGCGCGGCGAGTCGAGCTCGTCACCCAGCACCTGATAGGTCGGGCAGGTCGCCGTGCAAAACCCGCAATGAACGCAGGTGCGCAATATCGCGTTCGCTTCGGCGATTTGCGGATTCTTCAATTGTGCCGCGCTGAACTCGGTTTTCATGGCACCCAGACCGCCAAACATTTCTCAGACATGAGCTGGAATCCGATTCGTTTGCCCGGCTGCCATGATTCCGGAATTCAGGATTCCCCTCGGGTCGAATTTCTGCCGGATGCCGGCACAGATGCGCCGGATTTCTGCCGTTTCGGGCTGGAATACCGGCACAGCCCGCCGGGTTTCGACCGCGGCACGGACAAGCGTGGCATGGCCCCCGCCAACACTTTGAACGCTCGCCCGGATCACCGCAGCCTGGGCGTCGCCGGTTTCCTCGACAAGCAGCCAGCACAGGCCGCCGCCCCAGTCGTACAAGGCTTCACATCCAGGAACGCGCGCCCGAACCCGCGCGACCAGATCGCCGCCCGATGACGGCTTGACGGCAATTTTCCATACCGCGCCGGGCCGGCCGGCAAAGGCCGACACATCGCGTATCGCCCGCCAGCTTGCGGTCACCAGATCGGGATCGGAGCGGATTTCCGCGCGGCCGAAACTGCCCAGCAATGCGCGCAATTTTTCGGCCCGGTGCGTCACCGAATCGGCAAAGCCTTCGAGGCGCAGGAAAGTCTGGCGTTCCCCGGGCCAATGCGCGGCGCCGCTGATGTCAAACGGCGATCCAAGCGCCTGTGCGAGTGCGGCGATGGCGGCCTGGTCGCTCAGATCGCGCAGAACCAGATCGGCAACGGCCTGCGGTTCCGGCAATACCTTGATCGCCACTTCGGTAAGGATCCCCAGCGTCCCGAAACTGCCGGCCAGCAGTTTGACAAGGTCGAGGCCGGTCACGTTTTTCATGACCCGTCCGCCCGACTTGACGATATTTCCCATGCCATCGACAAAGCGGACACCAAGCAGAAAGTCCCGGCAGGCACCGGCCTGAATTCGCCGGGGTCCCGAGATGTTGCAGGCGACGACGCCGCCGATCGACGGCGTGCCCGTTGCCCCAAGCAGGGGCCGGTGATCCATCGGCTCAAAGGCCAGCCGCTGCTGATTTTTCGCCAGCAGGGCCTCGATTTCGGCCATGCTGGTTCCGGTTTTGACAACCAGTGTCAGCGCCGCCGGTTCATAGTGAACGATCCCCGCCAAATGTCTGGTGTGAAAGGCGCTCCCCGCAACCGGTTGCCCCAGGTCCTGACGCGTCGCCCCGCCGATGATGCGCAGCGGTCGGCGGGCCGCGCCGATCGCCTCGGAAACCTCGGCCTCTGATGCCGGAGCGATCACGGTGCGCGCCGCCGCGACTGGCTGGACGCCAGCGGAAACACCTTGGCCGGATTGAGCAGCCATCCCGGATCGAAGACATCCTTGACCGCCATTTGCGCTTCGAGATCGGCCGGCCCGAACTGGACCGGCATCAGGTCGCGCTTTTCGGCGCCGACGCCGTGCTCGCCGGTCAGGCAGCCACCGACGGCCACGCATAATTTAAGGATTTCCGCCCCAAGCGCCTCGGTTTTCTCCAGCTGGCCCGGGGCGTTGGCATCAAACAGGATCAACGGGTGCAGATTGCCGTCGCCGGCGTGAAACACGTTGCCGACGCGCAAGCCATAGCGGTTCGACAAAGTGCCGATCTGGCGCAGGACCGCCGCCAGATGCGATACCGGAATGACACCGTCAAGACAGATATAATCACCCAGGCGTCCCATCGCGCCAAACGCCGCCTTGCGGCCTTTCCAGATATTGGCCGATTCCAGTTCGGACCGGCTTTCGCGAACCGCAACCGGATTGTGCAGGCGGGCAATGCCGATGATCTTGGCAAGCTGCACCTCGATCTCGGCCGGCGATCCCTCCACTTCCACGATCAGCAGGGCTTCGACATCGGGATAGCCGGCACCGGAAAATTCATCGGTGGCGCGAATGACCGGACGATCCATGAATTCGATGGCGACCGGCAGGATGCCGGCCCGGATGATGCCCGACACGCAGGCACCCGCCGTTTCGCTCGACGCAAAACCGATCAGCACCGGCCTTGCCCCTTCCGGTTTCGGCAGGATGCGCAACGTCGCCTCGGTCACCAGACCCAGCTGGCCCTCCGAACCACAAATGATGCCAAGCAGGTCGAGCCCGCCAGAATCGAGGAACGGTCCGCCGATCTGCACCACGGTGCCGTCGATCATGACCATGGTCACGCCCAGCAGGTTGTTGGTGGTGACGCCATATTTCAGGCAGTGCGCCCCGCCGGCATTCATGGCGACGTTGCCGCCGATGGCACAGGCCAGCTGGCTGGAAGGATCGGGCGCATAAAAGAAACCGGCAGCTTCGACCGCGCTTGTCACCGACAGGTTGGTGCGACCGGCCTCGACCCGGATGAACCGGTTGCCATAATCGACTTCCAGCACCCGCGCCATCCGCGCTACGCCGACGACAACGCTGTCGGCAGTCGGCAACGCCCCGCCCGCCAGCGAGGTGCCCGATCCGCGCGGAATGACCGGCACGCCCTCGGCATGGCAAACCCGCAGCACGGCGGCGACTTCGGCGGTGTTGGCGGGCAAGACCACCGCCATCGGCGCACAGGCATAGGCGGTAAAAGCGTCGCTTTCGTAGACGCGGGTTGCCGTCGGTTCCGAAATGACGATCCCGTCGGGCAGCGCGGCTTGCAACCGGGCGATGATCGGCGCCTTGCGCGCCAGGATTGCTGGGTCGGGGACTGGCATGAGCATGGCTGGTCAGCGCCCCTCTATCCGCCAGGCGGCCAGCGACAGCACCAGCGCCAGCGCCAGCATCAGCCAGGCCGGGGCAAGCGGGGTCAAGGTGATGTCGGTCACCTGATAGGCCCCGCGCCGGGCCAGCCCGATCCAGCCGTTGCCCGCCGATACCCTGCCGTCGCGAACCAGCCGGATTTCGGGCACCCCGTCGTCCAGCCGCACCGTGGCTCCGCGCGTCGTAGCCACCAGTGCGGCCAAAATATCGGCGGTGGAAATCGCGTTGACGAACTCCCTCGGGGCTGCCGGACCGACGGCGGCAACCGCTGTCATCGCGCCGTTCTCGATCTGGTACAGCCCGTTCAGCGTTGCCGCAAAGCTGGCCTGCCAGGCGCCGGGGCCGGTTTCAGTCAGGGTCAGCGCCGCGACGCCGCCATCCGGCCCGGTGACGCTGATGTCACCAGTGACCTCGCCCAGGGACCGGCGGGTGATCGTCACATCGGCACCGCTGGTCTCGGCCGAAAGAATCTCTTCCTCCAGTTCCGGTTCCTTCATCAGCCAATGCGCCAGGCGGCGCAGCAGTTCAAGCTGCGGACCACCGCCCTCGAAACCGCGAGACCACAGCCAGGCATGGTCCGATCCCAGTTGGGCGATCCGGCCCCGGCCGACCCGGTCGAGCACCAGCAGCGCCCGATCCTCCAGGCCGGTCATCAGCACCTGGCCGCGCAAGGGCTCGGTTTCGACCAGTCGAAACCAGCGTCCCCAGGCTGCCGGTTCGCCGGTTGCCGAAACGGTGCCGGTCGCCGCCGCCAGACCTCCGGTTACCGGGTGGCGGTCGCCAAGTTCCGAAACCGTCGGCACATAGCCTTCCTCGAAAACCTGCCCGGTCGGCGCGGCGGGCAAAATTGCGCCAAGCGGCGAGCGGAACAGGCTGTCGGCCCCGGCAAAGGTCGGCCCGGATGCCACCAGCAGGGCGCCGCCATCGCGCACATAATTGACAACATTTTCAAGATACAGGTTCGGCAATACATCGCGATTGCGGTATCTGTCAAAGATGATCAGATCGAATTCGTTGATCTTTTCCATGAACAATTCACGGGTTGGAAATGCAATCAGCGACAGCTCGAACACCGGCACGCCATCCTGCTTTGACGGCGGCCGGAGAATGGTGAAATGCACCAGATCCACCGCCGGGTCCGCCTTCAGCAAATTGCGCCAGGTCCGCTCGCCGGCATAGGGTTCACCCGAAACCAGCAAGACCCGCAGCCGGTCGCGGATGCCGTTGATCGAAACGATGGCCTGATTGTTCTGATTGGTCAGTTCGCCAACGGCATCGGGCACGATCAATTGCAAGACATTGGTGCCGCCGTGCAATAGTTCAAGCGGCAGCCTGAAACTTTGGCCGACCGGAACGCTGAACGCGCGCGGCTCGGCGCCATCGACCGACAGGAAAACCGGAACCTGACTTTCGCCGGCTGCCGGCGGGTTGCCCAGGGTTTCGACCCGGATGCCCAAGTCAATCGACTCGCCGACAATCGCATAGGCCGGGGCGGTCTCCAGCACCAGGCGCCGGTCCCATTCATCGGGCCGGCCGGTCAGCAAATGGTGCACCGGGGCGGGGAAAGCGGTCAGCGCTTCGGCGTCGTCAATGCGGCCGTCCGAGATGATGATGGCACCGGCAATCCGGTCGGGCGAGATGCTGGCGGCGGCTTCTGCCAAAGCCGACAATACCCGGCTGCCGGAATCGGCATCGGCGCCGGTCCCGTCCTCGACATGCACGATCCGGGCCGAGATCGAATTGCCCGCCCCGGAACGGTCGTTCAGCAGGTCAAATTGGCTCGCCACATTTTCCAGCGCCATCCGGGTCTGCCCGGACCGCGGCGTGATTGTCTGGCTCGAGGTTTCATCGACGACAACAAGCGCGATGTCAGATTGGGGATCGCGCTCTTCGCGTTGCCACGACGGGTTCAGCAACGCCGCGATCAGGACCGACGCCGCCAGTCCCCGGAACAGCCATCCCGGCAGCCCGCGCCAGATTGCCAACAGCAGGAAACCGAGGACCAAAACCGAAAGTCCCAATAGGACGCGCCCGTCGAGCAAAGGATCAAACGCCAGGAATCCGGCACTCATTGGCCCAACCTTTCCAGCAAGGCCGGCACATGGACCTGATCCGACTTATAGTTGCCGGTCATGACATACATGATGATGTTGATGCCAAATCGCCAGGCGATTTCGCGCTGCCGCTCGCCGCCGATGCCGCGGCCAATCGGAAACATCGGTCGGCCGCCAGCGTCCAGCGCCCAGGCCGAAGCCCAGTCGTTGCCGCCAATGATCACCGGCGTTACCCCGTCATTGAGATTGCGGAATGGCGCGCCTTCGACGGTTTCCGCATTGGGTGCCGCCTCGACCCAGACATCCGAACCGGTCCACCGGCCGGGAAACTCCTGCAACAGGTAGAACGTCCGCGTCAGCACATGGTCGGCCGGCATTGGCTCCAGCGGCGGAACATCAAGCTTTGCCGCCAGTCTTTGCAAGATCCGGCCATTTGGCGAGGCACCGAAACTGCCGCCCAGATCGGCATCCCGCGTATCAAACAGGATCATGCCGCCATTGCGCAAATAGGTGTTCAACCTGGCGTAGGCAGCGTCGGAAGGAATATCCTGCAGCTCGGATATCGGCCAGTACAGAAACGGGTAAAAGGCAAGTTCGTCGGTTTCCAGATCGATCGCCACCGGCGCGATCGGTTCAACCGAGGTGCGCTCGTTCAAGATGCGCGTCAGTCCGGAAAGACCGGCATGGCTGATGTCGTCAACCCTTGTGTCGCCGGTTCGGACAAAGGCCAGCACGGTCTCGTTGGTGGCGCGGATTGCCGCTGCGTCATTGCCCTGCGCGGCGGCACGATCGTGCAGTCCCGGCGTCAAAAGGACGATGGCCAATGTTGCGACCCTTGGCCCCGGCAAGCGCCCCGGCAAGCGCCCCGCCAACCACAGCGACGCCAAAAGATCGGCCATCAACGCCAGAACCGCCACCGCCAGCAGCCCCGGTTTCAGGTCAATTTCATTGGTCGGCCCGAATTGGCCCAGCGTTACCCCGGCTGGTGGCGTCGGCATCGGTTTCAACCTTGCGTCAGCTTGCAAAAGGTTGAACGCAACCTGACGCTCGCCAGAGCGATACAAGCCCGGCGGTGCGTCCGGTCCAGGCGGGTTTTCGGCAAGTCGTTCGCCGGCGACGCCGGCCAGCGCGCTGGCATCGGAGATATTGCCAAAGCCATCAAGGACCTTTTGCGGCGTCCAGATTTGGCCGGCAAGTTCGGAAACCTCGATCGCCCCGCCCCGGGCCGAGATCGCCAGTCGTTCCAGCATCTGCACGAACAATCCCGACAGCGGAAGATTGGACCATTCGGCGTTCGCGGTCACGTGAAACAGCACGACGCGGCCCTGACCCAATGCCCGACCCGTCACCATCGGCGTGCCGTCATCAAGCGCCGCCAGCACCCGCGCCGGCAATTCCTGGTCGGGCTGGGCCACGACTTGCGCCGTCACCGTCACTTCGTCGGGCACCGGCAAGCCCTGAAACGGGCTGGTCTGGGGAAACGGGCGCAGTCCTTTCGGATCGCCCCAGGACATCGCCCCGCCGATGTTCCGGCCACCCGAACGCAGGCGCACCGGCAACAGCGGATCGTCCTCCAGTTGCCCGCTACCGCTTTGGGCCAACCGCGGTCCGGCAAAACGCACCAGCAATCCACCCGCCTCGACCCAGGCGGTCAGGGCATCCCGCTCGGTGGGTGTCAGGGTGCCGATATCGGCAAGAATCATCACGTCAGGCGCGGCAAGCAGGGCATCGGCAAGCGGTGCCTCGATCAGTTCGGTCGATGTCTCCAAGGCTTTTCGCAGGAAAAACAGCGGCGATACGAATTGCTGGCCTTCGCGTTCGGGAACACCGGCCAGCAGGCCGACTTTGCGCCGTTTTGATCCGTCGTCCAGCAGCGCCACCGCCCCCGCCGACCCGAGGCCAAGGATGCCGATCCGGCTGACCCGGTTGCGCAATTCGACGGGCAGGTCAAACGCGGCCGCAGCAATCGTCGTGCCTGCGGCAAACCCGGCCCGGACTTCGCCCAGAATGCGTTCCTGGCCGGTCGGGTCGGCGCCGATGGCACGCACGACATAGTCTGCGGTCGCATCGGCC
>JAYTCN010000191.1:0-10237 GCA_043736475.1 Paracoccaceae bacterium | reverse complement strand
CCTTGGTCGCCAGACCGTTCGCTATAAAGATCAAGACCCTGCCAATATCAAAGCCGCCGAACTGGTTGGCTCGCTGCACGACGAAATTCGGGCCAGCGGTTACGCTGGGCACAAGCTGGAAGTGTTTCTCACGCGGATCGTATTCTGCCTGTTCGCCGATGACACCGGAATATTTGATCGCGATATTCTTTCGTTCTACCTCGAAAACCGAACGGCGAAGGACGGCCACGATGTGTGTGGCAAGATTGGGCAATTGTTCAATACCCTGAACACGCCGGTTGAGGAGCGTCAGACAACGCTGGACGCAGACCTTAACCAGTTCCCCTATGTGAACGGCCATTTGTTCGCGGAACATTTCGCGCCACCGGATTTCAACGCGTCTATGCATGCGGCATTGCTGAGCGCCTGTCGCTTTGACTGGACCCCGATCAGCCCGGCCATCTTTGGTAGCCTGTTCCAGTCGGTGATGGACAAGGCCGAGCGGCGGAAGAAGGGGGCGCATTATACCACCGAGAAGAATATTCTGAAACTGATCGGGCCGCTGTTTCTTGATGATTTGCTAATGGAGTTTGAACGGCTGAAGGCCTTGAAAACAGGGCGCGTCCAGCGGCTGTCGGCTTTCCACGAAAAGCTGGCAAAGTTGACGTTTTTTGACCCGGCCTGTGGCTGTGGCAATTTTCTGATTATCGCCTATCGCGAGTTGCGGCGATTGGAACATGACGTTCTGGCCCAGCTATTCGCGGTCGATGCGCCGGTGTTGGACGCCGAAGTATTGTCCAAGGTTGATGTTGACCAGTTTTATGGCATCGAGCTGGAAGAATTCCCTGCCCGCATCGCCGAGACGGCTCTGTGGATGATGGACCATCTGATGAACCGCGAACTCAGCGACCGGTTCGGCAAGGTGTTCCTGCGGATACCTTTGAAGAAATCACCGCATATCGTGCATGGCGATGCGCTGGAACTGGATTGGGCGGAGGTGCTGGCGCCGGGGCGGTGCAGTTACATGCTGGGGAATCCGCCGTTTGTGGGGGCGAAATTTCAGTCGGTGAAACAACGCGAGCAGGTGCGCCGGATTGCGAATTTGGGAAAGTCGGGCGGGACACTCGATTTTGTCGCGGCGTGGTTTTTGAAGGCTGGGGCGTATATTAGCGCCCCCACCCCAACCCTCCCCCGCAAGACGGGTGAGGGGGAATCTCGCGCTCGCATTGCTTTTGTGGCCACCAATTACGTTACCCAAGGTGAGCAAGTGGCGCAACTGTGGCCGTTGCTGTTTGATCGTTACCATCTGGAAATCGCCTTTGCCCACCGCACCTTTGCCTGGGGGTCGGATGCGCGGGGAAAGGCGCATGTGCATGTGGTGATCCTGGGGCTGGACCGGCGCGAGAATGCGCGGGGCGAGCGGCGGTTGTATTCCTATCCCGATATCAAGGGCGATCCGGTCGAGACGGTGCACAAGGCGATCTCGCCGTATTTGTTTGATGCGGGCGGGTTGAAGGATGCGCATACGGTGGTGCGGGAGGAGAGCAGGCCGATCAATGGGATGAGCAAGATTGTCATAGGCTCGAAACCGATTGACGGCGGGCACTACATTTTTTCCCGCGATGAAATGCGTGCATTCCTTGCTGCCGAGCCAGCGGCGGAACAGTTCTTTCATCCCTATGTCGGTGCGAAGGAGTTTCTGCAAGGCGGTGAGCGCTTCATTCTGTATGTCGGCGATGCAGACCCGACTGATATTCGTGAGTTGCGCAAGGTGCGCGACGTTATTGCGAATGTCCGCGCCTATCGGTTGGGGGAAATCCCTGCGAAGGGCAAGGATGAAGAAAGCAAAGGTGAGCCGGGGATTTCGTCGGTGCAATTGGCAAAAACGCCGACTTTGTTTCATGTAACCGTGGTGCCGGAAGGCACGTTTCTGGTGCTGCCGGAGGTGAGTTCGGAGAATCGGGCATATGCGCCTATCGCTTGGATGTCATCGCCGACGATTCCCAGCAACCTCGTCCGCGTGTTCGAACACGCCACCCTTGCCGACTTCGCCCTCCTCACCTCCGCCATGCACATGACCTGGCTGCGCCATATCGGCGGGCGGTTGAAAAGCGATTATCGGTATTCCATCGGGTTGGTCTATAACACCTTCCCTTTGCCGCCGGGTGGGGTTGAAAAAGTGCGTGAATCACGCGCCCTACAGGGGCTCGCCCAAGCGGTGCTTGATGCGCGTGCTGAATGGCCGCAATCCACACTAGCAACACTTTATGACCCGCTCGGAATGCCGCCGAACCTGCGCCGCGCCCATGGCGAGCTCGACCAGGCGGTGGACCGGCTTTACCGCAAATCGGGCTTCACTTCCGACCGCGAGCGGGTGGAGCATCTGTTCGGCCTGTATGAGGCGATGGTGGCGCCCCTGTTGGTGCAGAAGGGGAAGCGGCGGCGTTAGCGAGCGGCCCCCACCCCGACCCTCCCCCGCAAGCGGGCGAGGGGGGCAAGTCGCGCGCAATTTCGCGCGTTAGCGCCCACCGCACATCGTCGCGCACTCTTGCGCCTTTACGCGATGATACGTATGTGAGGGCGGTAGGCAATCGACCGAGCGAGAGTGACCAATGGCCCGAACCAATCCGTTTCAGTTTGCCCAGCAGGTGCGCGCGGAAGTGGCAAAGGTGGTATGGCCTACCCGTCGCGAGGTGATGTTGACCACGATCATGGTGGCAATCATGGCGACACTTGCGGCGATTTTCTTTTTCCTGATCGACCAGATCGTCCAGCTGGGCCTTGAACTTATTCTCGGCGTCGCCACTTGATTTGACCTGGTCACCCCGGTAAGAGCGGCGGACCTAATACAACAGGGGCGCGCTTCGATTCGGATGCGCGCTCTGTCTGTTTGAAAAGACTTGGCCTAACCGCCTGAAATGACTAACAAATATGCGACCCGGTCGCCAACAGCAAGGTAACAGGCACAATGGCCAAGCGCTGGTATTCGGTCCATGTCCTCTCGAATTTCGAGAAGAAGGTGGCTGAATCGATAAAAGAATCTGCGGCGCAGGCTGGTCTTTCCGACGAGATCGAGCAGGTCCTGGTGCCGACCGAGGAAGTGCTGGAGATCCGCAAAGGCAAGAAGGTGCAGACCGAGCGGCGTTTCATGCCGGGTTATGTGCTGGTCCGAATGGAAATGACCGACCGCGCCTATCACCTGATCAACGGCACCAACCGGGTCACCGGGTTTCTGGGGCCGCAGGGCAAGCCGTCGCCGCTGCGCGATGCCGAAGTAGCGCGGCTGATTGATCAGGTTGAAGTGGGTTTGGAGAAACCACGCACGTTGATCACGTTTGATATTGGCGAAACTGTCAGCGTAACCGACGGGCCTTTCGAGGGATTCTCCGGCCAGGTCGAAGAAGTCGACGAAGACAATTCGCGCCTCAAGGTCAGCGTTTCGATTTTTGGCCGGGCGACCCCGGTTGAACTGGAATTCACTCAGGTCCGAAAAAAGACCTGATTGTCTAGGTGGGAGGCTAAGGCGACGCGTTGCCAAAGCCAGACCACGCCACCAACGTTCTGAGGGGCGCGCCCTTCCGGACAGGAAACAGAGGAGGCCGGTATGGCCAAGAAAATTGCCGGGCAGTTAAAGCTGCAAGTTCCTGCCGGGGCGGCAAAGCCTTCCCCGCCCGTCGGCCCGGCTTTGGGCCAGCGCGGGATCAATATCATGGAATTCTGCAAGGCGTTCAATGCCAAGACCCAGGACATGGAGCCGGGCGCCCCTTGCCCGACCGTGATCACCTATTACGTGGACAAATCGTTCACCATGGAAATCAAGACACCGCCGGCGTCGTATTTCCTGAAGAAGGCGGCGAAACTGGCTTCGGCGTCGAAACGCCCGGGCCGCGATTTCGCCGGTTCGGTGACGGTGGCGCAGGTGCGGGAAATCGCCCTGGCCAAGATGAAAGACCTGAACGCCAATGACGTGGATGCGGCGATGCTGACGATTGTCGGCTCGGCGCGGTCCATGGGCATCGAAGTGAAGGGCTAAGCATCATGGCACATATGGGAAAACGAACCGTCAAGGCCCGCGCCGATTTCGCTGGCAAGACCAATCTTTCGGTCCAGGCCGCTGTCGCTTTGATCAAATCGAACGCGACGGCGAAGTTTGATGAAACGGTCGAGATCGCGATGAACCTCGGCGTCGATCCGCGCCATGCCGACCAGATGGTGCGCGGTGTGGTGACCTTGCCGAACGGCACCGGCAAGACGGTGCGGGTCGCGGTGTTTGCCAAGGGGCCGAAGGCCGACGAGGCCAAGGCCGCGGGTGCGGATATTGTCGGCGCCGAAGACCTGATGGAAACCATTCAGGCCGGCAAGATCGAGTTCGACCGCTGCATTGCAACCCCCGACATGATGGGGATTGTCGGGCGTCTGGGCAAAATCCTCGGCCCGCGCAACCTGATGCCGAACCCGCGCGTCGGCACGGTGACGATGGATGTGAAGGCGGCCATCGAAGCGGCCAAGGGCGGCGAAGTGCAGTTCAAGGCCGAAAAGGCCGGCGTGGTGCATGCCGGTGTCGGCAAGGCCTCGTTCAGCGAGGCCAAGCTGGTGGAAAATGTGAAGGCCTTTGTGTCGGCGGTCAACAAAGCCAAACCGGCCGGTGCCAAGGGCACCTATCTGAAAAAAATCGCCCTGAGCTCGACCATGGGTCCGGGCGTGACGGTCGAAATCGCCAACGCGGTTTCTGCCGAATAAGGAGTGTGGCCGGGGGCGACCCCGGCGCATGAACCAGACTTCGGTCTGGCACTGTCCGAGACGGCGGGTGCCTTCAGGGGCTTAATTTCCTGCCTGAGACGGGACGCGGAAAAGGCCCAGGGGGCGCGAGCCTCGGGTGGTTTTGGACGGCCCGTAAGGACCGAGACGCCGGGGAATATCGCCGGTGAAACTGAGCCGGAAGGGGCGACCCTTCCATAAACTGGAGCATAACTGTGGATAGAGCCCAAAAAGAAGCAGTGGTCGGGGAACTCGGCCAAATCTTCGCGGACTCGGGCGTCGTCGTGGTAGCCCACTACGCCGGTCTTACGGTTGCGCAGATGACAGATTTCCGGACCCGCATGCGCGAAGCAGGCGGTTCGGTTCGTGTCGCCAAGAACAGGCTCGCCAAGATCGCCCTCGAAGGCACGCAAGTTGCCAGCATTGCGCCGCTGCTCAAGGGTCAGACCGTGATTGCCTATTCAGTGGACCCGGTGGCGGCAGCGAAAGTTGCCGACGCCTATTCAAGGATCAACGACAAACTCGTGATCCTTGGCGGTGCCATGGGCAATTCGGCTCTGGACAAGGCCGGTGTGAAAGCCGTCGCCTCGATGCCAAGCCGCGAGGAGCTGATCGCTTCCGTGGTCGCGGCACTCGTCGCGCCTGCTGCCAACCTGGCCGCCGCGATTGGCGCGCCTGCCTCGAACATCGCGTCGATCCTTTCGACGATCGAGGACAGGGCGGCCTGAGTCAGAACGCAATCAATGGACCGGTTTGGTGCAAGTCGCGCGAAACCGGAAACACCCTCAAACGGATACGGAACCAACAAAATGGCTGATATCAAAAAACTTGCCGAACAGATCGTCGCCCTGACGCTTCTGGAAGCTGCACAGCTGAAACAAGTGCTGAAAGACGACTATGGCATCGAACCCGCCGCTGGTGGCGCGGTGATGATGGCTGGTCCGGCCGCTGCACCTGCCGAAGCTGCGGAAGAGAAAACCGAATTCGACGTGATCCTCGTCGAAGCCGGTGCTTCCAAGATCAACGTGATCAAGGAAGTCCGCGTTATCACCGGTCTGGGCCTGAAAGAAGCCAAAGACCTGGTGGAAGCCGGTGGCAAAGCGGTCAAGGAAGGCGCGAGCAAAACCGAAGCCGAGGCGCTGAAAAAGAAACTCGAAGATGCCGGCGCCAAAGTCGAGCTGAAATAAGTCTCGTGCGGCCCGAAGGTCGCAGCTGAAAACAAGGCTGGATCCGCAAATTGCGGGTCCAGCTTCTTGCGTCTTTCACGGGGCCTGTCAGCAGACCCTCTGAAAGGCGCAGGTGATCCGGCAGGACGACATGGGAACGCGTCCGAGAATGGGATCATCTGAACCCGCACCGCCAAGGCTTGCTTTCCCGGGCAAGGCCGAAGCAGAGCAACGAAGGTAAAACGAGCATGGCTCAGACGTTTTCCGGTCACAAACGCATTCGCAAATTCTACGGCAAGATCCGCGAAGTCGCGAAAATGCCGAACCTGATCGAGGTTCAGAAAAGTTCCTATGACCTGTTCCTGAATTCGGGCGACAAGGCAACTCCGACCGATGGCGACGGCATCCAGGGTGTTTTCCAGTCGGTTTTCCCGATCAAGGACTTCAACGAAACCTCGGTGCTCGAATTCGTGAAATACGAGCTGGAAGCGCCGAAATACGATGTCGAGGAATGCCAGCAGCGCGACATGACTTATGCCGCGCCGCTGAAAGTGACGTTGCGCCTGATCGTGTTTGAAGTCGACGAAGTGACCGGCGCGCGCTCGGTCAAGGATATCAAGGAACAAGACGTCTACATGGGCGACATGCCCCTGATGACCGACAACGGCACGTTCGTTGTCAACGGAACGGAACGGGTCATCGTTTCCCAGATGCACCGCAGCCCCGGCGTGTTCTTTGACCATGACCGTGGCAAGACCCATTCCAGCGGCAAGCTGCTGTTTGCCAGCCGGATCATTCCCTATCGCGGCTCGTGGCTGGACTTTGAGTTCGACGCCAAGGATTTGGTGTTCGCCCGTATCGACCGTCGGCGCAAATTGCCGGTAACGACCCTGCTTTATTCCCTTGGCATGGACCAGGAAGCGATCATGGACGCTTACTACAAGTCCGTGGGTTACAAACACCACAAAAAAGGCTGGGCGACCGCGTTCTTCCCCGAGCGCATCCGCGGCAACAAGCCGACCTATGACATTGTCGATGCCAAAACGGGCGAAGTGATCGCCGAAGCCGGCAAAAAAGTGACGCCGCGTACCGTCAAGGAATTGATCGACAGCGGCAAGGTCAAGGAAATTGTCGTGCCCTTCGAGGCGATTGTCGGGCGCTATGCCGCCAAGGACATGATCAACGAGAAAACCGGTGAAATCTGGGTCGAGGCCGGCGACGAGCTGACCCAGGAAAAAGACAAAGAAGGCAAAGTTACCGGCGGCACCCTGAAAACGCTGATCGACAACGGGGTGAAGGATATCCCGACGCTGGACATCGATAATATCAATGTCGGCGGTTACATCCGCTCGACCATGCAGGCTGACAAGAACCTGAACCGTGACACCGCTTTGCTCGACATCTACCGCGTCATGCGTCCGGGTGAGCCGCCGACGGTGGAGGCTGCAAGCCAGCTGTTTGACACTTTGTTTTTCGACAGCGAGCGCTACGATCTGTCGGCGGTTGGCCGGGTGAAAATGAATATGCGGCTTGACCTTGATGCCGAAGACACCGTGCGCACTTTGCGCAAGGACGACATCATTGCCGTGGTCAAAGCTTTGGTTGAATTGCGCGACGGCAAAGGCGAGGTCGACGACATCGACCATCTTGGCAACCGCCGGGTGCGCTCGGTGGGCGAGTTGATGGAAAACCAGTACCGCGTCGGTTTGCTGCGGATGGAGCGGGCGATCAAGGAGCGCATGTCGTCGGTCGAGATCGACACCGTGATGCCCCAGGACCTGATCAACGCCAAGCCGGCGGCGGCGGCGGTGCGCGAATTCTTTGGTTCGTCGCAGCTGAGCCAATTCATGGACCAGACCAACCCGTTGTCGGAAGTGACGCACAAGCGTCGCCTGTCGGCGCTTGGGCCGGGTGGTTTGACCCGCGAACGCGCCGGTTTTGAAGTGCGCGACGTGCATCCGACCCATTACGGCCGGATGTGCCCGATCGAGACGCCGGAGGGGCCGAACATCGGTCTGATCAACTCGCTGGCCTCGTTCGCGCGGGTGAACAAATACGGCTTCATCGAAACGCCGTACCGCAAGGTGATCAAGGGCAAGGTGACCGATACGGTGCAATATATGTCGGCGACCGAGGAGATGCGTTATACGGTTGCGCAGGCCAATGCGCAATTGGATGCCGATGGGCGGTTCGTCAACGAGCTGACCTCGACCCGCAAGGGCGGCGAGTTCATGCTGAACGCGCCCGAGAACATCGACTATATCGACGTGTCGCCCAAGCAATTGGTCTCGGTTGCCGCTTCGCTGATTCCGTTCCTTGAGAACGACGACGCCAACCGCGCCCTGATGGGGTCGAACATGCAGCGCCAGGCGGTGCCTTTGGTTAGAGCCGAAGCGCCGTTCGTGGGCACGGGTATCGAGGAGATTGTGGCACGGGATTCGGGTGCGGCGATCATGGCTCGCCGGGCCGGGGTTATCGACCAGGTGGACGCCATGCGCATCGTGGTGCGGGCGACCGAGGATATGGATCCGGGCGATCCGGGGGTCGATATCTATCGGCTGCGCAAATTCCAGCGTTCCAACCAGAATACCTGCATCAACCAGCGTCCGCTGGTGAAAGTGGGCGACAAGGTGATCAAGGGCGAAGTTGTCGCCGACGGTCCGTCGACCGATCTGGGCGAATTGGCCCTGGGCAAGAACGTGCTGGTCGCGTTCATGCCGTGGAACGGCTACAACTACGAGGACTCGATCCTGATTTCCGAGCGGGTCGCCAAGGACGACGTGTTCACCTCGATCCATATCGAGGAATTTGAAGTCGCCGCCCGTGATACCAAACTGGGGCCGGAGGAGATCACCCGTGACATCCCCAATGTCGGCGAGGAAGCTTTGCGCAACCTCGACGAGGCCGGGATCGTCTATATCGGCGCCGAAGTCGGGCCGGCTGATATTCTGGTTGGCAAGATCACGCCAAAAGGCGAAAGCCCGATGACGCCGGAGGAAAAACTGCTGCGTGCGATCTTTGGCGAGAAAGCCTCGGACGTGCGCGACACCAGCCTGCGGCTGCCGCCGGGGGATTACGGCACCGTTGTGGAAGTGCGTGTGTTCAACCGGCATGGCGTTGATAAAGACGAGCGCGCCTTGCAGATTGAGCGCGAAGAAGTCGAACGTCTGTCGCGCGACCGCGACGACGAGCTGACAATTCTCGACCGCAACATCTATGCCCGCCTGCGCGACGCGATATTCGGCAAGAAAGCGGTCAAGGGCCCGAAAAACGTCAAGGCTGGCGCGGTGATCGACGAGGAACTGCTGGCCTCGCTGTCGCGCGGCCAATGGTGGCAGCTGGCCTTGGCCGACGAAAAGGACGCGGCAGGGGTCGAAGCCCTGAATGGGCAGTACGAGTTGCAAAAACGGGCGCTCGACCGCCGGTTCGAGGACAAGGTCGAGAAAGTGCGCCGTGGCGACGACTTGCCGCCGGGCGTGATGAAAATGGTCAAGGTCTATATCGCGGTGAAGCGCAAGCTGCAGCCGGGTGACAAGATGGCCGGTCGACACGGCAACAAGGGCGTGGTGTCCAAAGTGGTGCCGGACGAGGATATGCCATTCCTCGCCGACGGCACCCATGTCGATCTGGTGCTGAACCCGCTGGGTGTGCCGAGCCGGATGAACGTCGGCCAGATTCTGGAAACCCATATGGGCTGGGCCGCGCGTGGCTTGGGCAAGTCCATTGACATCGCACTGAAGGAGTTCCGTCGTTCCGGCGACATGACCCCGGTGCGCGACGCGATGTTGTTTGCCTATGGCGAGCAGACTTACAAGGACGCCACCAAGGGCATGTCGGACGCGGAACTACTGGAGGCCGCTGGCAACGTGACCGAAGGCGTGCCGATTGCGACGCCGGTGTTTGACGGGGCCAAGGAAGCCGATGTCAATGAAGCATTGACCAAAGCGGGTTTCGCCACTTCGGGTCAGTCGACGTTGTTTGACGGGCGCACCGGCGAGCAGTTTGCCCGGCCGGTGACGGTTGGCATCAAGTACTTGCTGAAACTGCACCATCTGGTCGACGACAAAATCCACGCCCGTTCAACCGGGCCCTACTCGCTGGTCACCCAGCAACCGCTGGGCGGCAAGGCCCAGTTCGGGGGGCAGCGGTTTGGCGAGATGGAAGTCTGGGCATTGGAAGCCTATGGCGCGGCTTATACGCTGCAAGAGATGCTGACGGTGAAGTCGGACGACGTGGCCGGACGGACGAAAGTCTATGAAAGCATCGTCAAGGGCGAGGACAATTTCGAGGCCGGGATACCGGAATCGTTCAACGTTCTGGTCAAGGAAATCCGT
>JAYTCN010000190.1:0-1792 GCA_043736475.1 Paracoccaceae bacterium | reverse complement strand
CGCGCGACAGCGCAATCCGCTGCTGCTGGCCCCCCGACAATTGCGCCGGACGGCGGTTGAGGAACGCCCCCATCTGCACCATATCGAGCGCCCGCTTCACCTTGGTCTCGCGCTCCGACTTGCCCATGCCACGTACTTCCAGCGGAAAAGACAGGTTTTCGCCCACCGTCATATGCGGAAACAGCGCATAGTTCTGGAACACCATCCCGATGCCGCGCTTGTGCGGCGGCACCGAATTGATCGGTCTGCCGCCCAGCAAAATCCCGCCATGCGTTGCCGTCTCGAATCCTGCCAGCATCATCAAACACGTCGTCTTGCCCGACCCCGACGGGCCCAGCATGGTCAGAAACTCGCCCTTGGCGATGCTCAGATTCAGGTCTTTGACCACCAGCGTCTCGCCATCGTAGCTCTTCTGCACACGATCAAACACCACAAAGGAGTCACCCGATTTCGCTGAAGCCATACGTTTCCAACCCGGTCAGACATGGGCAGTATCGTGCCGCCTTTGACCGAAGCGTATCCGCAAACCGATTCACCTTGCAACGGGTTACGGCACCTGCACGGGCGAAACCGGCGCGAAGCAAGCGGAACCGCCAACGCGCGAGTCCAAAATTCATCCCTTGCGCCTGCTTTCCGCCGCACCCAGACCGGCGATATTCGCAGGAAACCCTGGTGCGGTTGAGAGGACTCGAACCTCCACGGGAATTACCCCACAGCGACCTCAACGCTGCGCGTCTACCATTCCGCCACAACCGCACTCGAGGTGGCGGGGTGATAGCAAAGGGCCAAAGGCTTGTGAAGCCTGAAAGCGCCGCCTAAACTCGCCGCCATGAAGGACGACCTGACAACCCTATCCCCCCTGCTCTGGACGCGCTCCAACGCCCCCGTCCCCTACCCCGACGCCCTTGCCGAAATGGAATCGCACGTCACCGCCATGATCGCCGGCCACGCCCCGGAACGCATCTGGCTGCTCGAGCATCCGCCGCTCTACACCGCCGGAGTCAGCGCCGATCCGGCTGATCTGCTGCATCCCGGCCGTTTCCCGGTCTATCCCACCCGTCGCGGCGGCCAGTACACCTACCACGGGCCGGGCCAGCGGGTCGCCTATGCGATGCTCGACCTCAACCGGCGCGGCCGCGACGTGAAGGCCTATGTGAACCATCTGGAGAACTGGGTGATCGGCACCCTCGCCGAATTCGCCGTCATCGGCGAGCGCCGCCAAGGCCGCGTCGGCGTCTGGGTCGCCCGCCCGGACAAGCCTCCCCTGCCCGATGGCAGCATGGCCGAGGACAAGATCGCCGCCATCGGCGTGCGCGTCCGCAAATGGGTGGCTTTCCACGGCATCGCCATCAACGTCGAACCCGACCTGAGCCATTACGCCGGCATCGTCCCCTGCGGGCTAAGGGGCTACGGCGTCACCAGCCTCGCCGATCTCGGCCTGAAGGCGAGCAAGGGCGATCTGGACATGGCGCTGAAAAAATCCTTTGCCCGCGTTTTCGGCTGATCACTTTTGCGCCAATGCCCAGGCGACTACCGGGAAATTCGGGTCGTTTTCAAGGGTGTCCTTTTCCGGATCATAGACCGCAAACCGCTTGCCGCATTCGCGCCGCGCGCACCGCATGTTGCCCCATTGCTCAGAGATGATCTTGTTTTCTTCAAACCCGGCCTCGACCAGCAGGTTTTTCAGCCCGCGGGCGGACCAGCGGCTGCAATCCACTGGAAACAGGTGATATTTGACGTAGAACGGCACGCAGACATAGAAATATCCGCCCGCTTCCAGCATCGAATGCAC
>JAYTCN010000189.1:0-4362 GCA_043736475.1 Paracoccaceae bacterium | reverse complement strand
ATGCACAGTGTCGCGGTGTTTCCATTTGTAGACGGTCTGTTCGGTCGTCCCGAACCGCGCCGCCAAGGCCGATGCAGGCTCGGCGCTGGCCTGGATCGCCGCCCGCACCTTCGGTGTCGTCGTCGCCTGCTTGTGAAGATGAATCAACATGTCCGCACCCCGCTCCTAACGTCCCTCATAACCGATCTTGCCATGAAAAAGGCAGATCGGCGAGGGGATATGTGATCATCCGGGATGGAACAGCTAGGGCCTTAACTTCATTGTTTTTGTCGAACGCAGCGCTACCCAATTTGTCGTGGATTTCAATTTCCGCTTCGCGTTGATATGCTGTCATTGCCTCGAGCGTTGGGTCCGCTTGTTGATCCAGCCATTCCTGAATTTTGGCCAATCCAGGCGCATAGCCGAAATCTTCATACCGATCTAGAAAACCCTTGGGATTGACCTCAAATAGGTCGCGTTTGTCTGCCAGTGCCGCAAGCAGTTCCCTTGCCCATACCAACGACGGCTTTTCGATGGGTTCCACAAAGTCGACCAGGGGCTTCTTGGATTTACTCATTTGGTTGCGCCCTTTCTCTCGATACTTTGCTTGTTACAAAATCTGACCATCTCTCCATCAGCATCCGCCTTCGTTCGAGCAATTTGCTCCTTGCATAGGACCGCTCGACATCTGAACCCACCTGATGCGCCAGGCTCATTTCCGCGACCTCGCGCGGCGCATTGGCGACCTCGCTGGCCCAATCCCGAAACGAACTGCGGAAGCCATGAACAGTGACGCCTTCGACATTCATCCTGCGCAGAAGCATCAGCATCGCCATGTTGGACAAAGGCCTGTGGCGCTTCTGTCCTTCGAAGACAAAGTCAGAACGCATTGCACGAAGGGGCTCAACTATGGAAAGCATTTCGTCGGTCAAGGGTACTAGGTGTTCTTCCCCAGCTTTCATCCGCGCAGCAGGACAAGTCCACAGTCGGCCATCGAGATCAATTTCACCCCACTTCAAACCCAGCACCTCGCCCGTTCGCGAAGCTGCCAGACAAGTGAACATTAACGCCTTGGCGGCCATTGCATTGCGCGACCTAAGGTCGGCATAGAAGGCAGGCACATCCTGCCACCGCATCGCCTTGTGGTGCTTTGGCTTTTCCGTAACCTTGGGCATGATCCTTGCATCGCTGATGGCGGTGACCGGGTTCTCGCCGGACCTGAAACCTTTGGACTTCGCAACGTCGAGCACAGCCTTGATCCTTTGGGCCAGACGTTGTGCAGTTACATGTTTCTCCGTCCAGATCGGCGACAGGCACATCAGGACCTCCGGTTGTCCGATACTGTCGACCGGCATCCGCCCGATCTTGGGGAACGCGTAATCCCGAAGTGTGTTGATCCACTGCTGGATTTGCTTTGCGTTCTTCCAAGTCGGAATCCGGTCGATATGAACTTGTCGGGCCAACTCTTCGAACGTGGGAATAGCCTGTTTCGCATTGAAGCGCGGATTCAACCCTTGCTTGGCCATGCGCCGGTACTCGAGAGCGCGGTCGCGCGCCTGCGCAAGGCCTACAATATCCGCTCCGCCCAAACCGAAATCGGTTCGAAGCGGCGAACCTTCCCTGTTTCTCTGCCCTTTGACCGTGACCCGCACGATCCATCGTCGCGCCCCAGATGGATCAACGACAAGATACAGGCCGTTCCCATCGCCGTGGCGACCCGTCCCAAGGTTCTCAACCAGTTTTTTTGTCAGCTTTCCGGAAATTGCCGCCACGATAAATACCACGAAAAATACCACACAACAAAAGGATACGACCGCAATCGAAAGAAAGCGAGTGAAATCTCAAATCACGTCAATGGCCATAAAAATATGGTCACAATGCCATCAAAGGTGCACGTAAGAGAACGGAAAAAAAGGGAATGTGGCGGAGCCGAAGGGATTCGAACCCTCGAGACGGTTTCCCGTCTGCGCCCTTAGCAGGGGCGTGCCATCGACCACTCGGCCACAGCTCCGCTGCGGGGTGTAGCGTGTTCGCCTGCAAGTTCACAAGGGGGGAAAACCCCCAGCGGTTGCGGTGGCGCAATCATCCAAATACAAAGTCGCGCTGACTGAATTCAAATGGTTCGGCGAGCGCCGAAGCTGCGGTGAAGATCGCGAAGGTATCATCGCCAAACACGATGTCATGGCCATAGGCACGAATTGTGATTGCCAGTTCGGAAAAATGGTAAATCAGGGGGAAATCCGACAGATCCAGACGGTCGATGCCCAGCTCAAAATCGGTGACGGTGTCGAGCTTTCCATCGTCGGCGAACTCGAATATGTCTTGGCCGGGCCCTCCGGTCAGCCTGTCCGAGCCCGATCCGTCGGCGAGCCGGTCGTTGCCGTTGCCGCCGAAAAGTCTGTCCCAGCCGCCCAATCCGTAAATTTGATCGTCCGCCAGCGTGCCATTGATCGTGTTGGCCGCGTCGGTGCCGCGCAGCACGGATCCCAGATTTCCCAGATCCAGCAGGAACGATGTGAAACCATGCTCCGACGCGCTGCCGACGAAAACACGCACCTGGCCGTGCACCGTGGCGATCTGGATCGACGAAATATTGTCAAGCGTGATGCCAAAATCATCGGCGATGACGGTAACGACCGAAAGTTTCCCGTAAGGACTGAGTTGCAGCAGGGTGACGCCGTCGTCGCCACCACCCGCCAGCAAGAACACCCGCCCGGCGATTTCAAACTTTGTCAGCGCCTGAATCTTGTCAAATCGGGTATCGCGGCTGTCGATCATGTGATCAACCGGGGTCAATGCGCCGGTGGACGCCACCGAATACACGGTCAGCGTGCCACTTTCGGCGGCACCCATCACCAGAAAGGCGCGCGTGCCGATTTGGGCTGATTCCAGCACGGCCGGTGCATTGTAGCCCCAGATTTCCGTCGGTCCGGACTTGTCGGCCAACAAAAGGCTGCCATCGCTACGGATGATGTAGCTCTGAACCCCGGGCTCGGTGCCCGATGCGGTGAACAGGAAGTTTTTGCCCAGCAGCTTGGCGACCTCGATATCCCTGACGTCGCCAATAAAAGTTGTCGCCGTGTCGGCATAGGCACCCTTCTTCGTCAATTTTCCGTAGGCGGCGACCTGGAACCATTGCAACCCCGGTTCCCCCCAACGGCTGGCGTAGACGAAAGTGCTGCTGCCGATGCTGACCGAATCGGTTGCCGAAAAATGGTCGAAGGACCTGGTGCTGTCGGTTGAATTGCGCCCGGCCAGAAAGCCGCCGGTGTCGGTCAGCTTGTAGGTCGTCGCACCGCTGGAATAGCGGCCGGCCGGCAGGATGAAATTGCCGATCGATGCCTTGACCAAAGACAGTTCGGCAACCGAGTCGGTCCCCGACAGCGGTCCCAGTGCGACTTTGCGCAAATAGCTGATGCCGCCGTCAGGCATGACTTCGAAACTGTTCAGCCCGCCTTCGAATTCGCCGGCAGCGTACAGGAACACCCGCAGCCCGACCTGCCGGACCAGCAGATCGGAAAGGCCCAACAGGTACAGATCGTCGGTATCCGTCACCACGGATTCGCGGATAAACACCGCACACATGAATTCCACTCCTCACACCGAGGGCGAGGTTGGGCCGCAATCCTTAATCGGACGGAAATATCTGCCGCCGGGCGGCGTTAATGTTTCGACAATGCGAGGTTAACGGCTCAGGTGTTGAACAGGAAATGCAGGACATCGCCATCGGCGACCGCGTAGGTCTTGCCTTCGGAGCGCATCTTGCCCGCCTCCTTGGCCCCCTGTTCGCCGTTGCAGGCGACATAATCGGCGTAGGGGATGGTCTCGGAACGGATGAAGCCGCGCTCGAAATCGCCGTGGATCACCCCCGCCGCCGCCGGGGCCAGCATGCCCTTGGCGATGGTCCAGGCACGGGCCTCTTTCGGGCCGACGGTGAAATAGGTCTGCAGGCCCAAAAGCTCATGCCCGGCCACGATCAGCCGGTCCAGACCGGCCTCGTGCAGGCCCATTTCCTCCAGAAACATCTGGCGGTCATCGTCGGACAACTGGCTGATCTCTTCCTCGATTGCCGCCGAAATCACCACCGAGGCGGCACCCTGCGTCTTGGCCATCACGGCGACGCGCGCGGAAAAGGCGTTGCCGCTGGCCGCGCTGGCTTCGTCGACGTTGCAGACATAAAGCACCGGTTTTGCGGTGAGGAGTTGCAGCGATTTCCACGTTTTGAGATCGCCTTCCACAACTGTTACCGTCCGCGCTGGCTCGCCTTTTTCCAGCGCCGCCTTCGCCAACCGCAGCAATTCGTTCTGCAGCAGCGATTCCTTGTCGCCGCCGCGCAGTTTCCGCCCCAGATTCTGCAAACGCTTCTCGACGCTTTCCAGATCG
>JAYTCN010000188.1:0-10258 GCA_043736475.1 Paracoccaceae bacterium | reverse complement strand
ATGGTCAAGGCCTTTGAGCAGATGCAGCTGATGGTCACCAAATACATGGACCCGGCGATTGCCGGCCGCGACTATGACACCGCCTCCAACATGATGGCCAATGGCGAGGCGCTGTTCTTCATCATGGGCGACTGGGAAATCGGCGTGCTGAAAGCCGCCGGCTTCAACCCGGGCGAAGACATTGTCTGCGCCCAGGCGCCAACCGACTGGGGCAAGCCGGGCTTTATCCTGAACTCGGATTCGGTCGTGTTCTTCCAGCAGAAGGATCAGGACTACATCGACGGCCAGCGCCTGTTGGCCTCGACGATCCTGTCGCCGGAATTCCAGACCGTGTTCAACATTTCCAAAGGCTCGATCCCGGCCCGTCTGGACGTCGATCTGTCCGAAGGGTTCAACCCCTGCCAGCAGATCGCGCAAGCCGATCTGAAGGCCTCGGTCGAGGCTGGCACGCTGGTGCGTTCGATGGCCCACAACATGACCGTGCTGCAAAAATATCGCGGCGCGATGATGGAAACCATCACCGAGTTCGTCAACTCGGACATGTCACCGGCAGACGCGGCCAATGCGATGGCCGACGCTGTCGAAGCCCAGATGTAATCCGGCCATTGACCCTTCCCGGCGCGGCTGCAAAGTTGCGCCGGGAAATTCGCTCATCAGGACATCATGGCAGTCACAACGTATTCTTCGGTTGAACAAGCGCGCCCTTGGCGAGACCGGCTGGCTGACTATCTGCCAATCATCGTCCTGGCCCCGTCACTGATTGCCAGTTTCATCTATGTCTTCGTTTTCACCCTCTGGACCTTCTACATTTCACTGTCGAATTCCTCGCTGCTGCCGACTTATGGCTTCGAAGGCATCAGCAACTATGTCTCCTTGTGGTCAAGCCGGCGCTGGAATATCGCCTTTACCAACCTGTTCCTGTTCAGCGCCGTCTATGTGATCGGCTGCCTGTTCGTCGGGCTGTTGCTGGCGATCCTGATCGACCAGCGCATTCGCGGCGAATCGGCCTGGCGGACCATTTTCATGTATCCTCTGGCGGTGTCATTCATCGTCACCGGCACGGTCTGGGGTTGGCTTTATAACCCGTCCGGCGGCATCGAGTTTCTCATCCGCGGCCTCGGCTGGGAAAGCTTCCGTTTTTCGCTGACAACCGACCGCAACTACGCCATCTACGCTATTGTTTTGACTGGTATTTGGCAGTCATCTGGTTTTGCCATGGCTTTGTTTCTGGCCGGCCTGCGCTCGGTCGATCAGGACATCATCAAAGCGGCGCAGATCGACGGCGCCAGCACCTTCCGCACCTACCGGCGGGTGATCCTGCCGACGATTGCGCCCATTTTCATCGCCGTGATCGTGGTGCTGCTGCAATTCGCGATCAAGACCTTTGACTTGGCTATTGCCCTGACCAAAGGCGGACCGGGCATCTCGACGACATTCCCGGCGATCTACGTCTATGACCTGATGTTCCAGCGCGGCCAGATTGCCGAGGGGGCCGCGGCGGCAATTATGATGCTGCTCGCCGTCGCTGTGGTTCTGGTGCCCTATTCATTGTTCATCGTCTGGCGTCGCCGCAGGATGGGCAGCGATGGCTGACATGACCCAAAACGCCGTCTTCGACCCCGAGGCGGCCGGTGCCAGCCGGAAGAATTTCATTTCCCGCGCAATTATTTACGCGATCCTGCTGCTGTTTGCCCTGATCTACATGATCCCGTTGTTCGTGGTCATCTTCAATTCCTTCCGTTCGCTGCCGGAGATCGCCGCCAATGGCCTGATTGCCTTTCCGCGCAGTTTCAATTTCGATGCCTGGGGCCGGGCCTGGAGCAGCCATTGCATCGGCGGCACCTGCGAAGGTATGAAGCAGAATTTCTACAATTCCTTGTGGATGACGATTCCGGCCACGATCATTTCCACCGCGCTTGGCGCGTTGAACGGCTATATCCTGAGCAAGTGGCGGTTTCGCGGCTCGGAAGTGCTGTTCACCTGCATGATGTTCGGGGTGTTCATACCGGGGCAACTGGCATTGTTGCCTTGGGCATTCTTGTTGGGCAAGATCGGACTGGCGGGAACGGTCTATGGCCTGATCCTGGTGCATTGTATCCAGGGCCTGTCGTTCACCACCCTGTTTTGCCGTAATTTCTATGTCAACATCCCCGACGATCTGGTCAAGGCGGCCCGCATCGACGGCGCTGGATTCTGGCGGATTTTCTACCGGATCATCCTGCCGATCTCGCCGCCGATCCTGATTGTGACGGTGATTTGGCAGTTCACCGGCATCTGGAACGAATTCCTGTTCGGCGTCGTGCTGACCTCGGGCGCTGACCAGCCGATCACGGCAGCGCTGGTCGCCCTGTCAGCCGCTGAACAGGCCGTGCGCGAATATGATGTGATGAGCGCCGCCGTGCTGATCGGCGCCCTGCCGCCGCTGCTCTTGTATTTCCTCGGCGGCAAATATTTCGTCCGTGGCCTGACCCAAGGCGCCATCAAGTGAAAAGAATGCCATGTCCGCTCTGACCATCAACAATATCCGCAAATCCTTTGGCGCGGTTGAGGTGCTGAAAGGCATCAATCTTGAGGCCAATTCCGGCGAGTTCATCGCCCTTGTCGGCCCTTCCGGCTGCGGCAAATCGACCCTGCTGGCGATCATCGCGGGTCTTGAGAAAGCAACCTCGGGCGACATCTATATCGGCGACCGGCTGGTCAATTCGGTGGCGCCGAAAGACCGCGATATCGCCATGGTGTTCCAGTCCTACGCGCTTTATCCGACGATGACGGTGCGCGAAAACATGATGTTCGGGATGGAAAGCCGGCGCGTGCCCCGGGCCGAGCGCGAAGTGGCGCTGAAACGGGTCTCAACGCTGTTGCAGATCGAGAACCTGCTGCACCGCAAGCCGGGGCAATTGTCCGGCGGCCAGCGCCAGCGCGTCGCCATGGGCCGCGCCCTGGTGCGCGACCCGATATTGTTCCTGTTTGACGAGCCGTTGTCGAACCTCGACGCCAAACTGCGGGTCGACATGCGCACCGAGATCAAGAAACTGCACCAAAAGGTCGGCAAGACCACGGTCTATGTCACCCACGACCAGGTCGAGGCGATGACCCTGGCCTCGCGGATCGCCGTGTTGCACAAGGGCGAGTTGCAGCAATTCGACGAGCCGCAGAAAATCTATGACCGGCCCACCAACCTGTTTGTCGCCGGCTTCATGGGGTCGCCGTCGATGAATTTCATTCCGGCCAGTATCGAGCCTTCGGGCAGCGGGCTGAAAATCGTCTTTGCCGGGGCCGATAATGCGCCGATCACCCTGCCGCTGGTGCGCACCGAGGGGCTCAAAGCTGGCGCGAGCGTCATTCTGGGCATAAGGCCAGAACACCTGAGCCGCGACGAAGGGGCGAATCCCTTGGGGCATGCCACCTTCTCCGCCCCGGTTGAAATCGTCGAACCAACCGGCGCCGAAACTATTGCGATGATGCGGGTTGCGGGCAAGGAACTTGTGGGACGCTTCCCTCCCTCCAGGGCTCCCATGATGGGCGAAACCATCGAGCTGACGGTGGACATGCGGCAGGTTTGCCTTTTTGATCCGGTGACCGAGCGGCTGATTGCATGATGGCTGCTGCGCCCGAGTTTGCCAGCTATCACAGCCTGAAAGACCGCGTGGTTTTCATTACCGGCGGTGCTTCGGGAATAGGTGCCGACATGGTTCGGGCGTTCGATCGCCAAGGGGCAAAAGTTGCCTTTCTCGATATTCAAGATGACGCCGCGGCGTCGTTGCAAGCCGAACTTGGCAACAGGCCATTCTATTGGCATTGCGATATCACCGATCTTGCGGCGCTGAAGTCCTGCATCGGGCAAACCCTTGTCAGAATTGGTCCGATTGGCGTCCTCATCAACAACGCGGCCAACGATGACCGCGAAAATATTGACGAAATCACGGCGGAATATTGGGATCATTCCCAAGCGATCAATTTGCGCCCGCATTTTTTTGCGGCGCAAGCGGTGCGACCACAAATGCGCCAATTGGGTGGTGGGTCGATCATCAATTTTTCGTCGATTTCCTATCGCTATGGCGCCGACAACATGCTGCCCTACGCCACGGCAAAAGCGGCGATTATTGGCCTGACCAAAGCTCTCGCCCGTGGCTTTGGCGCCGACAATATCCGGGTCAACGCCATAGAACCGGGGGCCGTGATAACCGAACGCCAACGTCAACTTTGGTATCCAACCGAAGCAGCCGTGCAAAGCATGGTCGACCGGCAATGTCTCAAACACGTGCTGACCGGCGCCGAAGTGGCCCGACTGGCGTTGTTTCTTGCCGCTGATGACAGCCGGATGATCACGAAGCACAGCATGATCATTGACGCGGGCATGGCGTGATGACGGCCAGCATTTTTCAGACCGGGCTGAACCCTTATGGACTGACATATCATCTTGGTTTGCAGGGTCGCGGCACGTCGCGCGCCAATCCGCATGGCACCGGCCTTGCGGGTTTTATTGCGATTGCCAGCGAATTGAAGGCCAAGACGCTGGAGATATTCGATCCCTGGCTCGCTGCCTTGCCGGACAATGATTTGCGGCAGTTGTCACTCCGCCTGAAAGGCCTTGGAATGACACCCGTCATCAGCGCCGGGCTCAACATGATGGGCCCGCTCGAGTCGGCATTCCGCTCCGCCAACGCGCTTGGTGCGACCACGATCCGATTGGGTCTAAGCCCGGTTTTGGAGGGTAGTCGGCATGCCTGGGGCGCGAAATGGCACGAGTTGAACACCACGATCATCGCGGCTCTGTCGGAATGGGAGCCAATCGCGCGCAAGGCCGGAATCGTTCTGGCTATTGAAAACCATCAAGATTTCGGCTCGCAGGAACTGGTCGATTTCTGCCGCAACGCCGGGCCGGCCGTCGGCATCACCTTTGACACCGGCAATGCCTTCCCGGTCTGCGAAGCGCCGATGGATTTTGGCCGGCGCATCGCGCCATACGTGCGCCACGTCCATCTCAAAGACTATCGGGTCCAGTGGACCGACGACGGTTACCGGCTGGTCCGTTGCGCCATAGGCGACGGTGCCGTACCTTTTGCCGAGATCGCAACGTTGTTGGCCCGGCACCACAAGTCCCTGACCGCAGTGCTGGAACCGGGGGCGCTGGATGCACGGCATATCCGTTTTCTCAACCCGGAATGGTGGGTCGGTTACCCACCGTCGGATGGGAAATCGCTGGCCGCGGCGCAAAAGGCGGCGCGGCGGAACCGGCTGGCTGACGAGGCCGATCACCGGACGCCCTGGGAAAAGGCCGATGACGGCACCCTTGAACACTATGAACTCGAAATGATCCGGCGCAGCGCCGCCAATATGCGCGCGATCGGCTTGATGTAAGGAGAATACAGATGCCAGGAGAACTTGCGGGTCAGATCGCCTTTGTTACCGGCTCGGGTCGCGGATTGGGAAATGTGATGGCGAAACGTCTGGCCGAATTGGGCGCCGACGTCGCGGTACACGATCTGAGCCCGACCGAACCCGCCAAATATGGCGAAGCGTCCAACCTCGACCAGGTGGTCGCCGAAATCAAGGCCATGGGCGTGCGATCGGTTGGCGTCACCGGCAACATCGGCGACCAGGGCGCCGTCGCCAAAATGAAATCGACAATCGAAGCGACGCTCGGCCAGGTCCAGATCCTGGTCAATTGCGCCGGCGGCGACATCGGGGCCAGCGGCAACAAGCCCAAACCGAACGACGCCTTGAACATTTCGTTCGCAGATATCCAGGTGCTGACCAACAACAACCTGATCGGCACCATGCTGGTCTGCCAGGCTTTTGTTCCGCCAATGGTCAAAGCCGGCGCTGGTTCCGTCATCAACATCGCCTCGGCGGCCGCGCATATGGGATGCTCGCCGGAAGTGGTCTACTCGACGCTCAAGGCGGCCGTGGTTCACTATACGCGCTGCCTGGCAAAAGAATTGCTGGCAGATGGCGTCCGCATCAACGCCGTAAGCCCCGGACCATCCAAGACCGCGCGATTTCAGGCCACCCGGATCGTCGACCCCGACAAGATGGACTCCGGCGCCAGGTCGTTGGTCCGCTACGCCGAACCTGCCGAAATCGCCGATGCCGTCGCCTTTTTGGCTGGGCCGCGCGCCAAGTTTATCAACGGCCAGGTCATCCGTGTTGACGGTGGCCTGACCCTGTTCCCAGGCTAGAAGGCAACGGTGGCCTTGGCCTTTGCAGCCTTGCCTTGCCCATGGGCGAATGGTGCAGAATAGCTGAAATCGCCGGTTTCGGGGTCGCCCTCATTCCCGATCCGAATTATACCGGACCAGCGCAGGTTGAAGGAAACCACGATGAACCATTATGACCTGGAAGGCCGCGTCGCCGTCATAACCGGAGGGGCGCAAGGCATTGGTTTCGCGGTCGCCCGCCGCATGCGGGATTCTGGCGCAACGATCGCAATCTGGGATCGCGACCACGACCTTGGCGTTCGCGCAGCCACCGAACTTGGCGGCGACAGCCGGGCCTATCCCGTTGACGTGACCGCCAGGGACAGCATTGTGGCAACCGCCGAAGCGGTGCGCGCCGCACAGGGACCGATTTCCATCCTGGTCGCCAGCGCCGGCATCGCTGGCAACAATGCGAAAGTCATGGACTACGATCCTGCCGAATGGCAGCGTGTCCTCGACATCAACCTGACCGGAATCTTCAACACCTGCCGGGCGGTGTTACCGCAAATGGTTGCCCAAAACTACGGTCGGATTGTCAATGTCGCCTCTATCGCCGGCAAGGAAGGCAACCCGAATGCCGGGGCCTATTCCGCGTCGAAAGGTGGCGTGATTGCATTGACCAAATCGATGGGCAAGGAACACGCTTCCCAAAATATCGCGATCAACTGTGTAACACCGGCGACGGCCAAAACGCGCTTACTCGATACGCTTGCGCCCGAGTTCATCACCTATATGCTCAGCCGGATACCCCGTGCCAGATTTCTCGAAGTTGCCGAAGCAGCGAGCATGATCACCTGGCTCTGCACCGCGGAAAATTCTTTTACCACCGGGGCCGTTTTTGACCTGTCGGGTGGCCGCGCAACGTATTAGGCGCCGCCCATCAAACCCCTCGGTGCTGGCTGGGCGGGATTGCAGGCCGCCATCGGCGGTTGTCCGCTGGTTCCGCGATCGGGCGCGTCGAAAAGATTCACCCGCGAACGCCGTTCCAGGGCACCGGCTTCTGGCAAGAATTCTTGCCGGCGACGCTAATATCACCAGCCCGCGCCCGGCGAAAACCCGATCATCGCTTCATGGCCGGTTCTGGCGCAACAAGCGTTTGAACTGCCAAGGCTTTCTGGCTGTTGCCCGCCGCGCTGTCGCTAGTGCCAGGTTGTCGTTGAGGATGAAGTAATACTCGCCAACCCATTGTTTACTCACAATTCTCTGCCGAACTGCGATCACACGCCATGGCTTGCTGATTGCGAGACGGCTGACCGTTGGCTGTTCAGACCCCGGTTCCGGTCAGGGATCGCAATTTGAACGGGGACTGCACCATCAGGACGAAATCATTGAACAAGCGGCCTGCTCGGTCACAACAACCGATTGCGATAACGCAACGGGGCACCCTGGCAACCCGTTCCACGCGACCACAGCCGCGCGGGGTTCACCGAACGATCAATCATGCCATTCCCCCTGCCCTTTTCCGGCGCCTGTTTCGCCTTTGACCTGCCGGAAACCGAGTCCCCCATCGGGGTGACCGGGCGGACCTAGACGTCGCGCCGTAATTTGTGCATTGATCGCAGCACCCGGTCCGGAAGCGAAATCCGATGCCCGCAGCACATTTTTCACCTGGCAAACCCCGGGGCGGATGGCAGCAATCCAGTCCGGGCCGCGCCAAATTGGTGGACGCGCCGAGGGAAAACACCCAGGCCAGATCGGTTGGGATCACGCTTGCCGACGGGGCCCAGGCCGCATGACCAGGATCGTGATCATCGGCGGCGGCGCTGGCGGACTGGAACTGGTGATCGGTCTGGCCCGCAAACTGGGGCGCGACGGGCGGGGCGATATCACCCTGGTCGATCGCAAGATGACCCATGTCTGGAAGCCCTTGTTCCACGAAGTCGCTTCGGGCACGCTCGGGCATGCCGGGGATGCGATCAATTATCTGTCGCTCGCCGAAATGCACGGATTCAGGTTTCGCACCGGCAATCTGTTGGGCATTGATTGCACGGCCCGCAGCGTCAGGATTTCGGGGCGGGCGAGTGCTGACGGTCCGTCGATCCCGGAACGCACGCTGCCCTATGACATCTTGGTTCTGGCCCTGGGCAGCGAGCCGCGCAGTTTTGGCATTCCCGGTGTTTCCGAGCATTGCTTCTTTCTCGATGCGCTGGAACAGGCGCACCGGTTCCGCAATGCGTTCTTCGAGCACTGTCTGCGCATGGACACGATGGATGACCCATCGGCCAGGATACTGAAGGTCACCATAATCGGCGGCGGTGCCACCGGGGTTGAACTGGCCGCCGAACTGACCAACGCCATCCGCCATATGGCGCAGTATGCCTTTGATGCCTTTGATCCCGCCGCCAATGTCCACATTCGCCTGATCGAGGCCGCCCCGCGTCTGCTGCCGGTCCTGAGTGACGCGTTGTCGCGGATGGCGCAGGAGCGGCTCACCGAACTTGGCGTCGAGGTGCGGACGAATTGCAAAGTCGAACGGGTTGACCCGGATGGAACCGTTCATCTGGGCGGCGGCGATGCGCTGCCGTCGCATATGACCGTTTGGGTCGCCGGGATCGGCGCTCCGACGGTTCTGCGGACTTTCGCCTGCATACCTCTGGCCGCCTCGGGCCATGTCGCGGTGCGCGACACCCTGCAGATAACCGGTGACGACCGCATTTTTGCCATCGGCGATTGCGCGGCTTGCATGGATCCTGCCACCAGCCGGCCCTTGCCGCCCAAGGCCCAGGTCGCATCACAGCAAGCCGCCGACCTCGCGCGCGAACTGGCGCGGATGATCAAATCCGGTGCCGCCCCGCGCCCCTTCCGCTACAAGGATCGCGGGTCGCTGGTCAATATCGGCGCCCATTCGACCATCGGTCAGCTGATGGGCAATCTGTTCGGCACCAAGACTATCGACGGCTGGTTGGCGCGGCGGGCCTACAAATACCTTTATCGCCGCCACCAATTGGCCATTCACGGTCTGTTTCGCGGCAGTCTGCTGATCCTGAGCGAGTTTCTGCGCGACCGCGTTTATCCGCGCCTGAAACTGCATTGATCCCGGGCAGGGAAACCCGCCAGGCACGACGTTTTAACCGCGGCACCGCAAACGGCCTCTATCGCCGGCGTGACCACCGGCCCGCTGATTGACGGCGCTGCTCTGGCCAAAGTTTAGGCGCATGTGGCCGACGCAGTGACCAAGGCTGCCCGGCTTGTTCTGGGTGGAAAACCGCCCGCGGCCGGTGGCCTGTTCTCCGAACCCACCATCCTGACCGGGGCCGATGCCAGCATGAAACTGGCCGTCGCGGAAACCTTTGGCCCCGTCGCCGCCCTGTTCCGCTTTGATACCGGGGCCGAAGCAGTAGCCGCCGCCAACGCGACCGAATTCGGGCTTGCCGCCTATTTCTGTGCCCGCGATCCGGCCCGGGTCTGGCGGGTGGCCGAGGCGCTGGAATGCGGTATGGTCGACGTCAATAAAGGGGTGATTTCCGCCGAAGCCGCCCCTTTTGGCGGGATCAAGCAATCGGGGCAGGGCCGCGAAGGTTCACGCCATGGCGCCGAGGATTATCTGGAAATCAAGTATCTTTGCCTTGGCGGCCTTTCGGAACCCGCTCCAGCATGAGCAATCAAGGACATTGCACACGACCAAAAACCGGCGCGTGGCGTCCTCGATCTGCCGCCGGTCGAGGTCAGTTCAGCACCCGCACCTGTCCCGGCGACGGCACGGCTTGCAACACCGGCACGGTCTCGGCGTCGGCTTCTGGCGGCGGGGCGGCCAGCGCCCCCAAAAAACAGCGGGAACAGCTCGCCCTGCGAGGCGATTTTCAGCTTGGCATAGATCCTTTTGCGGTGAACCTTGACCGTTTCCGGGCTGTTGCCCAACAGCCGCGCCATGCTTTTGGTCGAATGCCCCTTCAGCATCAGGCGGACGATCTCGGCCTCGCGCACGCTCAGCTTGCAGCTTTGAAACCGCTCGAACGCCAGCGTCACACCGGCATCGGCGGGATCGGCATTCGCGGTCGGATGCGGCCAATGTTTGGAGCAGAGCGCGGCAATCACCGGCAACAGCGCGGCAAGCGCCG
>JAYTCN010000187.1:0-4370 GCA_043736475.1 Paracoccaceae bacterium | reverse complement strand
CAAGTCCGTGGCCCGTCGCGCTGTGCTGGATTGGGAAGGTGTCGGCGATGACGCGGGCAAGATCACCGTCCTCCTCGCCAGCGGCCCGGCGCGCAAAGTGCTGGGCCTACTGCTGATCGCCCTCACCATCGCGCTGTTCCTGATGAACCTGCGCCGCGCCGGTGAACGGACTGGTCGCCTGGCAGAACGCCTTTCAACATCGGAGAGAACCTATGAAGTCCAACGCCAGATGCTGGAAGCCGCCAGCCGCCGTCCCGCTGATCGCGATGCTTTGGCTCAGCGCATGCGCGATGGGCGGTCTGATGCCCGGGCACCCTGCCCACCTGTGGTGGAATACAGCGCCGCGGATCAGGCCCGAGTTGCCGACGAGGTGGAAGCGTTGCCAGATGGTGCCGTCATCGTCCGGATGCTGAGCGACTACGCTGTCATGCGTGACCAGGCGCGGCTGTGCAGGTGAAAAGTTCGATAGGGAATGTTGCCTACTGAAGCGGAGGCCATGGCAGTGATAGCGACGCAGAGGGCAGCGAAGGGCCTTTCGCTGCGTCCTGCGTGAGAGTCGGCGAGGTGCAGTGAGCTGCCTGTGCAAATCTGCGACCGCAGGGCACCCACCCAGTCGCAACCGGCAAAACCCTGGGCCACGCCCAGATCAGAACGGAACGTCTTCAGGCTCCATAGGCGCGGCCTCCTCGGCGCGCTTCACATCCAAGGTCAGGTACTGATCTTGGTCGAGATGTAGTGCCGCGTTGTCCCGCTGGCTCCGCTTCTTTCGCGGGCTGAAGAGATAGCTGGGCTGTTGGACCTTGTTAAGATGGAACTTGAGGCGTTCATGCACGCCACGAAGCCGCGACACCGGATATGCGAGATCCCGATCCTTGCCGCCTATGTTTTCCTGTCGGCGCACGATGAACTGGTCTTTGTAATTTGCTAGGCGGATGAGGTCAGCTTTGGTTTCGCCCAGAAGATCGGCGACGTCCCGCTGGGTAGGGTGGGAAAAAGGAGACCTCTCGAGAGCATAAATCTCGTACGGGGGCGGCTTCCTACTGTGCAGCACCAGCAGGCTCCCCCGGGGAAAAGGACTCCAAGAGCTTCAATACGCGGTTCGCGACGATCAGCTTACCGCGCTTCTGCACGGGCTCGCCTTCTAATTCCTCAGCAAAGAACATGAGCTGTGACATCCGCACCCCGAGCTTTTGACTGTATCGCTCAAGGACCTCAATCGACACTGGCTTGGCATTGCGCTCGATCTCCGAGATCATTGACTGCGACAGCCCAAGCTCTTCGGCAAGCTCTGTCTGCGAGAACCCATGGTATAGGCGGATCAGGCGAAGGGCGTCGTTGATCATCGGTCGCTTCACATCAGACATCTTTCCCTCCAATCGGC
Source organism: Paracoccaceae bacterium (assembly GCA_043736475.1). GTDB lineage: Bacteria > Pseudomonadota > Alphaproteobacteria > Rhodobacterales > Rhodobacteraceae > JANMOK01. Next base: position 2,989 of record JAYTCN010000187.1, on the reverse strand, counting down.
TATTTTCGAGGTCGCCGCTCACTCCCGGTCCGAAAACCAGAACCAAAAACGAACAACGTAGTATGTTGCCTGGCCCAGCAGAACAATGACTCGCCAGAGCCACCCTTGGTTCCTGCCAGACCGGCGGCGCCGCCGCTGGTGACGATTTTTCTTGTCCATTCTGAAATTCTCCTTCTTACCCACCGGCGAAAGTGCCGGCGCCCATCGGGAAGAAGGTCAGTTCAGCGACGTTTTACCTCGAACATGCCGCACCCGTGCCCAGCGGGTGCGGCGCTCGTCCGCGGTCCCTGCCAGCTACGGGATTGAGACGGAGACCATCGGCCTCCACAGGGCTCAAGGCCCCAACTCAAGACGGGTTCTGCTCCTCGGATGAACAATCCTCACACTGCCCTGATTCACGATTCGATTGATTGGGTCAAATGGCAAATCACAATTGGTGATAATTTACCATGAGCACTGGAGGGCGGCAGATCACGCGCTTTGTTGGTCTCCGGCCTGAACCACCAACCGTCCTTGAGGCCCACTGCAGCGAACGGCCGTTCCCCGCCCCACTGTTGTTGCCTGCACTCTCGCTGCGCCCCACTATAGCATTCACTTTGTTGAAACAGGCTCTGCAGGCCGACCGCCCGGTATGGGCAGATCGTGGCGGGTCAACCACGTAAGTGCCGGTTTCACTTTCCTATGGCAATGCAAACGTTAGCAAACCGCCAACCGTTCTGCGCGCACACCCTCATGCGGAGAATAATCGCGCCAATCTCCGCATATCCTGCGGCGTAAAATCTTGCGGATGCGGCGAAAGGAATGCATAATCGCCGCACATAGCGCGGAGTTTGCGATGTACAAATGGGAGAGACCAGACTGGCCGACATTGACCTGGCGCGATGGCAGCATCGCGACACCGCTGGCGGCAGTGCGGCACGATCAGGGTCGACTGATCGGCCGGATGGAATCCCTTGGATTCAAGCTGCGCGAAGAAGCGGTGCTGCAGACGCTCACGCAGGATGTGCTCAAGACCAGCGAGATCGAAGGCGAGGCGCTGGACGCCACACAGGTCCGCTCATCGCTTGCAAGACGCCTTGGCATCGATATCGGCGCCCTGCCCCCGACCGACCGCAACGTTGAGGGCATCGTCGAGGTGATGCTGGATGCGACGAGGAACTACACCGCACCCTTGACGGCGGAGCGTCTGTTCGGCTGGCATGCCGCCCTGTTCCCTACGGGGCGCAGCGGCATGACACGGATCAGCGTCGGGGATTGGCGCGACGACAGTTCGGGGCCCATGCAGGTGGTGTCGGGACCGGTCGGCCGAGAGCGGGTGCATTTCTCGGCCCCTCCGGCCAATAGGGTCGGCGCGGAGATGGGCGCGTTCCTGACATGGTTCAACGCACCTTTGACCACCGATCCGGTGATCAAAGCGGCTCTGGCGCATCTGTGGTTCGTGACCATTCACCCGTTCGAGGATGGCAACGGCCGCATCGCCCGCGCCATCGCCGATCTGGCGCTTGCGCGATCCGAGGCCAGCCCGCAACGGTTCTACAGCATGTCGGCGCAGATCCGGATCGAACGGTCAGACTATTATGATGAGCTGGAGCGCACCCAGAAAGGCGCGACGGATGTGACGGATTGGCTGACTTGGTTCCTTGCCTGCCTAGGGCGGGCAATCCACGGCGCCGATGGCGTCCTGGCAGCAGTTATCGCCAAGGCCCAGTTCTGGGAACGCGCCGCAGCGCTGGCGCTGAACGAGCGCCAGATCAAGATCCTGAACCGACTGCTTGACGGTTTCGCGGGCAAGATGACATCGTCCAAGTGGGCGACCATCGCGAAGTGCTCACAAGACACCGCGAACCGCGACATCGCGGCATTGCTGGATCTGGGGCTTCTTCGCAAAGGGGAAGCTGGTGGCCGCAGCACGAGCTATGAGCTTGTGATCTGAGGAGGTCGCAGCAGGGCTCCATGCCACTCTGTAAACGTTGACATGGCGTTGACACAAAATTCATAAGCAGAAATCCGACTGTTTAGGTCGGGTTCTATCTATTTGATAAGGCGTGTAATTTTTGTTGCGAGGACAGGATTTGAACACTGTTTCGCATTGTCGCGGGCAGTCAATACTCCCAACTTAGAATGCGAGGCATGAGAGATTGTCATATTGATCCGTGCCAATGACGCATCATCGAGGATACTTGGTCTTTGAATCCGTGCTAATCGTCACCGCCGAGAACCATCCAGCGGAGCGTCTGCTGTGCCAAGACAAGTCGAACGAACTTGCGGCAAAATTCAGCTGTTTCATTGCCGCAAGAAAACACCTCACAAGTATAAACATTGAAAGTACTGTCGACAGCGCTCTAGGGCGTGAGCAAATTGCTAAATCTTGCATCGAAAGCTCTGCGTAATTTGTCTATCGCTTCAGACTGTTCCGCCAAGGCTACCTTCAAGTTCCACCATCTCGTGCCCACCCGCCATCAGGTCTTGCAACGCTTCAGGGGCGATCTCGCCGCGCAGCGCCGTTCCCATCGTCAGGATTTTCACCCGGTTCACCGGCACACCTGAATTGCGCGCCGATTCCGCATCGCCGCCAGACGCAAACACCCAGTTGCCAAAGCGCGTCTTGGTCAGCAGCACATGGCCAAACGCCACCAGCGCCAATGCCCAGACGATCAGCATCGGGATACCATCTACCACTGGTCGGCCTGCATTCACCCCTTTGTCGAATGTCTCGATCAGCCCGATATCGCCGAACCATTGAAACAGCCCCGTCAGGATCTTTCCCCCAAACGCCGGGGCCAGCCAATCGCCCTCTGCCGCCTCTCGCACGCCGCTTATGATGGTCTTGTTGACAAGAGTTTGCGGCAGGAAAATGGTGAAGCCGCGCAGGATGAACAAGGTTGCAAGCGTCACGATAAAGCTGGGCAAACCTGTCCGGACGCAAATCCAGCCGTTCAGTGCGCCGATTGCCAGACACATGATAAACGTGACCAGAATGGCGATCCAG
>JAYTCN010000186.1:0-4377 GCA_043736475.1 Paracoccaceae bacterium | reverse complement strand
AGATGCACATGCGCCACCAGATCGCCCGCCGCGCGCAGCGACGCACCGATATCGGCCTCTTCGATGTTCATGTGGAACAGATCCGCCATCAGCTTGACGGATTGCAGGCCGACGGCGCGGCACAGGCTGGTGCCCTGGGCCAGCGTGTTGACCATGTGATCCTCGTAGCGGTTCAGCGGTTCCAGCCAGACCGTAACGCCGCGCGTGGCGGCGTAGGTGCCAAGCTGGCCCAGCATGTCGATCAGGATGGTCCGGTCCTCGTCAGGCGTCCGCGGCGCGGTAAAGGGCGGCAGGCGGGTGGAATGCATGCCGTAGGACGCCGGAGTTACCACACCCTTGGCCCCGATTTCCCCTGCAACGTCGCAAAGCTCCTTCATCGCGGCCAAAGCCTCGGCCCGGCGCGCGGGGTCGAAATCGCCGATAAAGCGGTCGGCGATGATGCAGATCGACGGCATGACGACGCCCGCGCGGGCGGCTGCGGTCAGTTCGGGCAGGCGGCCGGACATACCTGAGCCGCCGCGCAATTCGATCCCGTCATAGCCGATGGTGCGGATCATGTTCCATTTCTGCGGCAGGCTGTCGCCCGGGATGAGGTTTTCCTGAACGGCGAATTTGAGGGTCATGGCCGTGGCTCCGTGAAATCGAGGACGACTTGCAGGCAGTCGCCGGGCGTGTCGCGCAACAGGTCAAAGGCCGCCTGCGCCTCGGTCGCCTTGTAGGTATGGGTGATGAGCCTGCCGAAATCGACTTTGCCCGCTGCGATCAGGCCCATGATGGTCTGGTCAAGCCGGGTGCGATTCCAGCGGTGGTCAAGCGCGGGGTTGATGCCGCTGATCTGCGAGCAGACAAGGTTGACGCGGTTGTGGTGGAATTCCTCGCCCAGAAATAAACCGCGCCCGTCGCCCTGAAAGAAGCCGCAGACCACGACGCGGCTGTTATAGGCAACAGACCGGATGGCGGCGTGCAGCGCCGGATAAGCGCCAGTTATTTCAATAGCGACATCCGCCCCGCGCCCGCCCGTGATCTCTTTGATCCGGGTCGCCGCATCTTCGGCGCTGGCGTCGATAACATAATCCGCGCCCATCGAAGTCGCCAGATCAAGGCGGCTTTGCAGCCGGTCCACGGCAATTACCGTAGCGCCGTTCAGCTTGGCCAGTTGCGTCACCATCAACCCCGGCACGCCTTGGCCAAAGATCGCGACATACTCGCCCAGTCTGATCCCGGCATCCAAAATCGCGTTCAGGGCAATCGCCCCGATCTGTGAAAAGATGCCAAGTTTGGGATCGACGCCATCATCGAGGATTCGGGCGGCCGCCCAGTCCTCGGTTGCGATATGTTCGCTGCGGTGCCGCCATGTGCCCCAGATGATTTGGCCGGGGGAAAGTTTGGTCACGCCCGCGCCGACCTCGACCACCTGGCCCACTTCTTCGTATCCCATTGCGGGCATTGGATAAGTCCAGCTTGCCGCCTCGGGCTGGAACAGTCGCGTGGCCGTATCCCAGCGTTTGGTCAGGAACGGGTTGGACCCGGAAAAGGCCGTCATTTCCGTTCCCGCCGAGATACCGGAATACAGCGTGGCAATCCGCACCTCGCCTGCCGCCAGCGCGGGCGGGGTGTAATAGTCGCAGCCCAACTTGCCGGGGCTTTCAACGACAAGGGTATAGGCCGGATTCGGCGCGGTCAGAGCGACGCGTTCGTTCATGTCAGGGTTCCTATTTGACGGCACCGGCGGTCAGTCCTTTGACGAACTGGCGCTGGAAGATCAGGTAAATGATGATGACAGGAATGGTGGACAGCGACACACCGGCGGCGATCAGGCCAATGTCGCGGGTATAGGCGCCCTGAAAGAACATGAGGCCGAGCGGGATCGGTCGCCGCGCCTCGTCTTGCAGATACAGCAGCGGCATCAGAAACTCGTTCCAGGTCCGCATGAACTGGAATACGATCAGGGTCGAGATTGCGGGCCGGGCCAGCGGCAGCATGACAGAGCGGAAAATCCGGAACTCGCTGCACCCGTCGACCCGTGCGGCCTCGGTCAGCTCATTCGGCAGATCCTCGAAAAACGACTGCATCAGGAAAATGCCAAAGGGCAAGCCAAAAGCAATCGAGGGCAGGATCACCGCCAGATAACTGCCCAGCAATCCCATTGCCAAAAGCTGGTAATACAGCGGGATCATGACTGACTGAAACGGGATCGTGAGGCCCAGAAGCATGGTGTAAAAGATCAGCATCCGGCCCCGAAAGCGGAACCGAGCGATACCGTATCCAGCAAAGGCCGACAATATGACCACGCCAACCACGGTCGGCACCGTGATGATAACGGAATTGATGAAGTAATTCCCGAACCGGCCCTTGACCCAGGCATTCACGATATTGTCGAGGAATATCCCGGTCGGCAGGCCAAAGGGATTCTGCATCACCTGGTTTGCCGGGCGCAGGGCGGTGATCCACATCACCACAATCGGGTAAAAGGCAATAAAGGCGAACAGGATCAGCACCGCATGGCGGAAGATGGATTTTGCGCGGCGGGATGAGACGGCGCTGGTCATCGGTTGCCCTCGTCCGCGCGGCGCATCCGCATCGTGATCCAGGCCGCGAACAGGGACAGCACCGACATCACCATTGAAAGCGTCGCGCCGTAGCCGTATTCGTTGCCGCGAAAGGCGATTTCATAAGTATAGGTCGCGATAACTTCGCTGGCATTGTTCGGGCCACCGCTGGTCATGACCCAGACCACGTCGAACACGTTAAAGCCGCCGATGACAGTATAGACGATGACCATGGTCAGAACCGGGCGGATCTGCGGGACGATGACATGGCGGAACCGTTGCCGGGCATTCGCGCCGTCGATCCGGGCGGCACCAACAAGTTCGGGATCGACCTTTTGCAGCCCGGCGAACAGGACGACTATGCAAAAGCCGAGATAGGACCAGATGGCAGTGACAAGAACGGCGTAAAGCGCGGTTTCGCTTTCCCCCAGCCAGCCGATGGCAAAGTTGCCCAGACCGACAGCGCGCAGGCCGGTATTCAGTAGCCCGAACAGTGGGTTGTAAATCCAGCCCCAGATGATCCCGATCACCACAGGGGACAGCACCACCGGCAGGAAATAGATGGTTCGATAGGTCATTGACCCTCGCGCATCCGACCAGAGCATGACGGCGATGATCAGGCCGATGAACACCGGTGCCACGGTGCCGATGACAACCCAGATCACATTGTTGCCAAGTGACGCCCACATCGCGCTGTCGCCCGACATGCGCAGATAGTTCTCGATTCCGGTAAAAACCGGTTGGCCCACTCCGTTCCATTCGGTGAAGCTGAGCCAGATGGTGGCGACGAAAGGGACACCGAAAAACACCAGATAGACCAGAAATGCGGGCAAAACGAACCAGAAACCGGCGCGTTGCCGTGCTGCAATGCGTGAGGTGGCCATGACTGTTCTTTCGCTTGAACGCGGCGATGGTTCCGGCAAAGGGCGAGCAATGCAGCCCGCCCTTCGTGATGGATTTACTGTGCCACGGATGCCTGCATGGCAGCAGCCTGTTCCGCTGCCGTACGGTCGCCAGCCAACACCGCCTGGAACCCGTCCAGCATCGTGGTGTTGAACGCCTCGGGCGTCAGCACGTCAATGTTGTAGCCCATCTGCATGGTGGACAAAGCTTCCATCGTCTGAGCCAGCAAGGGCGAGACGTCCAGTGTTGATGTGTCCACGTCATAAGGCGGGATCACCGACATCTGTTCGACCCAGTAACTGGCGTTTGCCGGGTCATACAGGAACGATAAGAACCGCTCGGCCGCTTCGACATTTTTCGAGGCCGAAGTGATGAAATAGCCCGAACCAAGGCCGGCCGGGGGCAGCGTCGTGCCGCCTGCCGGCGCAGGAAAGAAGAACGAATTGGTCTGGAACGTCGTGTCCTTGAAGCCGCGGATCATCCAGCTTCCGGTCATTGTCATGCCGGCCATGCCCGATGAGAACAAGATATTCGCGTCGTCATAAGCCACAGCGTTGACCGAAGGGTTCAGGTAACCCGCCGCATTCATATCGACAAACATTGCCTGAATGGCCGCGACGACTTCTGGTGCGTCCCAGGATTCTGTCCCTGCGATCATCGCTTCGAGTTTGTCTTGCGGGATGAAGTTATTGGCATAAAGGCTGAAGTTGTGAAAGGCTGGCCAGCCCGCCGCATTGCCAAAGGCCACCGGAACCACGCCTGCCGCTTTCAGCGCCTCGCTGACGGCCAGGAACTCTTCGTAAGTCGTCGGTGCGGTCAGGCCCAGTTCGGCGAACAGATCAGCGTTGTAATAGACGGCGACGAATTCAAGTTGGTTGCCGACGCCATAAACCTTGCCGCCAAAGGTCGAGCGTTCTTTGGTCCA
>JAYTCN010000185.1:0-4391 GCA_043736475.1 Paracoccaceae bacterium | reverse complement strand
CTGGAATTTCCGGCCAAGAAAACACTGCAACTATCGGAAATTGTTGCTGAAGCGACTGCTGAATTGACCGATGTTTCGACGACCAGATTGGCGAATGGCCTGCCGGTATCCGCGGACACGCTGGCATTTTCGGCAAAGGACGGTGACATGCGCATCGCGGGAAATGCGCTGGTGGAAACGATGCCGGTGTCATTCGAGTGGCGCCGGGATTATGGTCCCGGCGCGCCCAAGGGCAGCGAGGTGCACGGCACGATACCGCTGAACGTCGCGGCATTGGCCAGGTTGGGCATCGCGGTGCCGGGCGGCAGTGTGAAAGGTCAAACGCAGGGGGCAATGGATATTCGGGTGATACCCGGGCAACCGCCTTCATTTACCCTGAAAGTCGATCTTGCCCCGCTTGATCTGACGATCGGCGCACTTGGCTGGTCAAAGTCCAATGGCGAGGCCGGAACGGCGACACTCGAGGGGCGCTTGACCGAGCCGATAACCTTCGGAGCAATCAGTGTCGCCGCGGGCGGGCTGGTTGGTAACGGCTCGCTCGATCTGCGGGACGGCAAATTCCGTGGCGCCCAGTTCGACAGGCTGGCGGTGGATGGCTGGCTCGACGCAGCGGTGGATTATGCGCCGGGGGCGGCGCGAATCAGCGGCGGCGAAATCGATCTTCGCCGTCGCACTGCCGGACGATCGGACGGATCAACCGAAGTCACGCTGGACAATACCGCTGTCATTGTTACCGATACGATCAGTCTGGCCAATGCATCCGGCAGCTTCCGTTCCGGATCGAGCCTTGAGGGCGGGCTGAAGGCGCTGGTCAACGGCGGTGCCCAGGTTGATGTCGCGCTGCGGCCGGCGGAGGACGGGCAAAGGATCACCGTGACCGGCACGGATGCCGGGCAGATTCTGCGGGACGCGGGGCTGTTTCGCAACGCTTTGGGCGGTGATTTGCGCCTGACGATGGTTCAGACCGGCGGTCCGGGGAAATATCGGGGCGCATTTGAAATGCACAACTTGCGGGTCAAGGATGCTCCGGTTCTGGCCGCCCTGCTTTCGGCGGCGAGCATTATCGGATTTCTCGAACAACTCGATGGCAACGGGCTGGCGTTCATCACGGTTTCGGGCAGCTTTACGATGGCGGATGGCATCATCACCTTGACCAGGGCCAAAGCAGTCGGGGCGTCGATCGGTATTTCGCTGGAAGGGCGATACCGGCTGAACGACAAGCAGTTCGACATGAACGGCGTGATTTCACCGCTGTACGCAATCAACGGCATATTCGAGAAGCTGCCGATCATCGGCCGCCTTCTGGGCGGCAAGGACGGCGAGGGGCTGATCGGGTTCAGCTATTTGTTGCGCGGGTCGGCGCAGGCACCGAAAATTTCGGTCAACCCGCTTTCGATTCTGACCCCGGGGGCGCTGCGCGAAATCTTTGTACCGCGCCGCGCGCCTGTGCCGGGCCAATAGGATGGTGTTGTCGGACTTTGATTATGATTTGCCGGAAGCGCTGATTGCCCTGCGTCCGGCGGTACCGCGTCCGGCCTCGCGCCTGCTGGTATCGGATAAAAGCGGCATCAGCGACGCCCGTGTGGCGGATCTGGGGCGGTGGCTGCGGCCCGGCGACTTGATTGTGCTGAATGACACCAAAGTGATTCCGGCGCGTCTGACCGGTATCCGCAGCCGCGAAACGGCCGATGGCAGCGGCAAGGCGCGGATCGAGGCCAACCTGATCGCGATGCGTCAGCCTGCGGTCTGGGACGCACTGGTGCGGCCTGCGAAGAAACTGCGCCCTGGTGATTTGGTGGCGTTCGAAGACCTGTCGGCACGCGTGCTGGCCAAAACCGGGGCCGGGCAAGTGACCTTCGAATTCGACCGCCAGGGTGATGCCTTGAGCGCAGCCTTCGAGCGGGTGGGATCGATGCCTTTGCCGCCGTATATCGCCTCAAAACGCACGGCAGATGCACGCGACCGGACCGACTACCAGACAGTCTTTGCCCGAAATCCCGGATCCGTCGCAGCGCCCACCGCCAGTTTGCATTTCGACCGCGCCCTGCTCGACGAACTGGCGGGCCTCGGCGTGCTGACGGCGCAGGTGACGCTGCATGTGGGGGCGGGCACGTTTCTGCCGGTGAAAACCGAAGATGTGAGCCAGCACAAGATGCACGCGGAATGGGGCGAAGTTGGTTCGGCGGCGGCGCTGGCGATCCGCGATTGCAAGGCACGGGGCGGGCGGGTGATCGCCGTTGGGACCACGGCGCTGCGGTTGATCGAAAGCGCGGCGGCGGCGGGCAAGATTGCCGTGTTCAAGGGCGAGACCGATATTTTCATCGCCCCGGGCTACAGATTTCGGGTGGCCGATGGCCTGATGACCAATTTCCACCTGCCAAAGTCAACGCTGCTGATGCTGGTCGCCGCCTGGGTGGGCCTCGACCGGCAAAGGGCGATTTATGCCCATGCGATTGCCCAGGAGTACCGGTTTTTTTCGTATGGCGATGCGTCGCTGCTGTTCCCGTGACTGCGGCCGTGGGCGCCGGCTGCAATATTGACCGGCCGCGATGAACCCAGCACGGTGGCAGGATGCAAATGCTCATCCGAAAGCCGGACCCGCGCCTGTCGCCCTTTGTCGACGCGGTCAGGTGTTTCGCGGGCCAGACCCGTTCAGGCGCTGACAGAATCGCCCGAACTGGTCTAACCATCTGTTTTTACGCAAACCGGGCGGGAAAACCGGTTCCCACTTGTCCCTGATTTGCTCGATGAGCCGCCGCATAACCGCGAAGTGCTGATCCCGGACGGGTCGGTAAACCTGATCGTCGATCCTTCTGACAAAGGCAAAAGACTGGACCGAAGCCGGTTCGCCAGTGACTCGTGGAGTATCGGGAGGCATGGATTTCGGGCTTGCGGCAAAGACCGGTTACCATCGAGGCCCAACCGGGCGCGTCGCTGCTTGTTGGCAAGTTTGTGCCCGGTGGTGCCGGGCCGGTGCTGGGGTGCCGACCTCAAGCCCTGACTGATCGCGTCGCACCGCTGTTATCTGTTATTGGGGCGGCCGCGACCGAGCTCCGCTCACGGATCATATCGGCCGAAGATGTCGAGGCGAGGACTGCCGCCGCGCATGACTGGCTGTTGCGGCGCGTTGGTCCAAAAACATTCTTCGACCCGGTTCTGGCGGCAATGCCCGGTCTGTTGGCGGAAAATCCGGGTATTGCCATTGCGAAAATGGCAAATCGCGCCGGATTTGGCTCGGCGGCGCGGGGCTGGCGGTGGTGGCGTTGTTCGAACGGCGGAGATGGACCTATATCGCGATCAACGGCGGGTTTCTGACGGTGTCGTTTCTGGCGATGGGCCTGATTCTGGGTCTTTGGCGCTAGACTGGGCCATTCGGTCGCAATCTGCCGCAAGATGTCGCGGCACGGTTGGCATGGGTTTGGCCTTGCGATAGGCAGGGGCCATGTTTTTGGTTCTGAAGAATTCCTGGGCCCTGCTGTTGGGCGTGATGTTGCTGATGCTGGGCAACGGCATGCAGGGCACGTTGCTGGGTGTGCGCGGAGCGATTGAGGGATTTGATGCCAGCACGATGGCCTGGGTCATGTCCGGCTATTTCGCGGGCTTCCTGTTCGGTTCGAGGATGACGCCGTGGATGATCCGGCAAGTTGGCCATGTCCGGGTATTCGCGGCGCTGGGTTCGCTGATTTCGGCGGTGTTCATCCTCTATGCGGCGGTGCCCGATCCCTGGGCGTGGTTTGGCATGCGGCTGATTGCCGGGTTTTGTTTTTCCGGGGTTTACGTGGTATCGGAAAGCTGGCTGAACGACGCGTCAACCAATGAAACGCGCGGGCAGGCGATGTCGGCCTATCTGATCGTGCAGATGGTGGGGATCATTGCGTCGCAATATCTGATGAACTTTGCCGATGCCTCGGGCTACGTGCTGTTTGTCGTCATGTCGGTGCTGGTGTCGCTGTCGTTCATGCCGATCCTGCTGTCGCCGGTGCCGGCGCCGCATTATCAGGCAAGCCAGCCGATGAGTTTTGCGCGGCTGTTCAAGACCTCGCCGCTGGGCTGTGTCGGCGCGTTTTTGCTGGGCGGGATATTTGCCGCAATTTTCGCGATGGCCCCGGTCTATGGCACGCAAAAGGGCATGTCGGTCGCCGATATTTCTCTGTTTGTGGCGGTGATTTATAGCGGTGGAATGCTGTTCCAGTATCCGTTGGGCTGGGCGTCGGACCGGATGGATCGACGCATCCTGATCGTCGGCATGACCGGGACTTGTGCGCTGGTGATGCTGATCGGCTATTTCTTTGCCGGGTCCTATGAAGTGCTGTTGTTCCTCGGTTTTGTGGTAGGGGCGACAGCAAACCCGCTGTATTCGCTGCTGATCGCCTATACCAATGACTTTCTCG
>JAYTCN010000184.1:0-1811 GCA_043736475.1 Paracoccaceae bacterium | reverse complement strand
CCGATTGGCCGGAGCGCAGGCGCAGGCCAAGGGGCATTCGACAATTTCCGGCTATGCATCGGGGCGCGACTGCCCCGGGTGGGCAGGCGCGGCCCGATTTGCCGCGGGTCAAATCGGGCAAACAGGGCAGTGTTACATTTTTTGTCGTGAGAGAAGGGGCGCGATACGGTGGCTCAATTCGACCGGCCTGCCCTAAGGGCGGTGTGCGCCGTCGGCGAGGGTTTTGACGAAGGCGAGGATTTGCGCCGGTGATTTCCCCGCCCCGGCCTCGGCGACGATGGCAGAGCCGACAACGGCACCATCGGCGACGCGGGCAATCGCCTCTGCCGCTTCCGGCGTCTTGATGCCAAAGCCCACCACCACTGGCAGATCGGTGGCGGCCTTGATCCGTGCCACCTCCGGAGCCACGCTGGCGGCATTGACTTCCGCCGCGCCGGTAATGCCGGTGATGGAGACGTAATAGACAAAACCGGAGGTGTTTTGCAGCACTTTCGGCAGCCGGTTGGCGTCGGTTGTCGGGGTGGCGAGGCGGATGAAGTTGAGACCGGCGGCTTGCGCGGGCAAGCACAGTTCATCATCTTCCTCGGGCGGCAGATCGACGATGATCAGGCCGTCAACCCCGGCGGATTTGGCGGCGGTCAGGAAGGCGGCAACCCCCATCGAATGGATCGGGTTGTAATAGCCCATGAGCACAACCGGGGTCGCCTTGTTTTGGGCGCGAAATTCGGCCACCATCCGCAGGGTTTTCGCCAGCGTCATCCCGGCTTCCAGCGCCCGGTGCCCGGCACGTTGAATGGCGACACCATCGGCCATCGGGTCGGTGAAGGGCATGCCGAGTTCGATGATGTCGGCCCCGGCGGCGGGAAGACCCCGCATGACCGCCAGCGAGTGCGCATAATCCGGATCGCCCGCCATGATGAAGGCGACGAAGGCCGCTTTGTTGCGGGCCTTCAGGGCGGCGAATGTGGCATCGATGCGGGTCAAGGCAGTGTCCTTTGCAATAACGCCCCGGTTTGCGTGACGGCCAGGGGAAAATCAATGCCGGCGCTTGAGAATTCCGCGCCCCGCCACTAGAAGCCGCACAACAAAGCTTCGAAAGGGTCCGGGCATGGGCTTCAAGACCGGAATCGTCGGCCTGCCGAATGTCGGCAAATCGACCCTGTTCAACGCGCTGACCCGCACGGCGGCGGCGCAGGCGGCGAACTTTCCGTTCTGCACGATCGAGCCGAATATCGGCGAGGTTTCGGTGCCCGACGCCCGGCTGAATATCCTGGCGGGGATTGCCGGATCAAAGCAGATCATCCCGACCCGGATGACCTTTGTCGATATCGCCGGGCTGGTGAAAGGGGCGTCGAAAGGCGAGGGGCTGGGCAACCAGTTTCTCGCCAATATCCGCGAATGCGACGCCATTGCCCATGTGCTGCGCTGTTTCGTCAACCCCGACATCACCCATGTGTCGGACAAGATCGACCCGGTGGCCGACGCCGAGACCATCGAGACCGAACTGATGCTGGCCGATCTGGAAAGCGTCGAGAAACGCCTGCAGAATCTGGGGCGGAAATTGCGCGGCGGTGACAAGGAATCGCTGCTGCAGAATGAGTTGCTGCAATTGGCCAGGGTGGCGCTGGAAAAGGGCGAACCGGCGCGGACGGTCAAAGTCGCTGACGAAGCGCAGAAAGCGTGGCATGCCCTGCAATTGTTGACCGCGAAACCGGTGCTTTTCGTCTGCAATGTCGAAGAAGCCAGCGCCGCCAGCGGTAACGTGTTTTCGGCACGCGTGGCGGTTATGGCCAAGGCGCAGGGCGCGGCCT
>JAYTCN010000183.1:0-1814 GCA_043736475.1 Paracoccaceae bacterium | reverse complement strand
TGGTGACCAACACGCGCAGGCCGCGCAAGGCCACGCGGCGAATTTCATCCAGCAAATCATCGACCTGCATTTCAACCGGGCGAATTTCGATGATTGGGTCCACCAGACCAGTGGGGCGGATGACCTGTTCGGTAAACACGCCGCCGGTTTGCTCCATCTCCCACGCTGCCGGGGTGGCGGAAACGTAGACGGTTTGCGGGCGCATCGCGTCCCATTCCTCAAACTTCAGCGGGCGGTTGTCCATGCAGGAGGGCAGGCGGAAGCCGTGTTCGGCGAGGGTGAATTTGCGCCGGTAGTCGCCCTTGTACATGCCGCCGATCTGCGGGACCGAGACATGGCTTTCGTCAGCGAAAACAATGGCATTGTCGGGAATGAATTCGAACAGCGTCGGCGGCGGTTCACCGGGGGCGCGGCCGGTCAGATAGCGCGAGTAATTCTCGATCCCGGCGCAGGAACCGGTCGCCTCCAGCATTTCCAGATCGAAGGTGCAGCGTTGTTCGAGGCGTTGCGCCTCCCAAAGCTTGCCCTCGGCGATCAATTGGTCAAGGCGCTGGCGCAGTTCGATCTTGATTGATTTGGTGGCCTGTTGCAGGGTCGGGCGCGGGGTGACGTAGTGGGAATTGGCATAAATGCGGATTTGCTTGAAATTGTCGGTTTTGGCGCCAGTGAGCGGGTCGAATTCGACGATGGATTCAAGATCCTCGCCAAAGAACGACAGCCGCCAGGCGCGGTCTTCCAAATGGGCGGGCCAGAGTTCAAGTGAATCGCCGCGGACGCGAAACGAGCCGCGGGTAAAAGCCTGATCGTTGCGGCGGTATTGCTGGCCGACCAATTCTCCGATGATCCTGCGTTGATCATAGGGCTGGCCGGCGACAAGATCCTGGGTCATCGCCGAATAGGTCTCGACCGAGCCGATGCCGTAAATGCAAGAGACCGAGGCGACGATGATCACGTCGTCACGTTCCAAGAGGGACCGGGTGGCGGAATGGCGCATCCGGTCGATCTGTTCGTTGATCTGCGATTCCTTCTCGATATAGGTGTCGGTGCGGGCGACATAGGCCTCGGGCTGGTAATAATCGTAGTAGCTGACGAAATATTCGACGGCATTGTCGGGGAAGAAGCCCTTGAATTCGGCGTAAAGCTGGGCGGCGAGGGTCTTGTTCGGGGCGAGGATGATCGCCGGGCGCTGGGTTTCCTCGATGATCTTGGCCATGGTGAAGGTCTTGCCGGTGCCGGTGGCGCCCAAGAGCACCTGATCGCGCTCGCCCGCCATCACCCCGGCGGCCAGTTCCCTGATCGCGGTGGGCTGGTCGCCGGCGGCGGTGAACGGGGTCTGCATGACAAAGCGCCGCCCGCCCTCCAGCTTGGGCCGGGTCAGCACCTCGGGGCGATGGTTCAGGGCGTTGGCGTTGTTGTGGGGCATGGTGATTCCCTCCGATTAGGCCAATCTATTCTGTTTTTGTTCACGGGAAAGGGGGCCAAGCTCAGGACGGCGGGATTCCTTGACGTCCTGTTAACCGGCCTTACCGGGGCCTGAACAAAAGCCGTTCAATTTTAAGGAAAACGCGGTTCAAAACCGCATCTTTCGGTTGAACGGCGCGGGCGACTGGGGCAGATTGACCTTGCAAGCAGCATATCTGTCGGCTGGTTCCACCACACACCCCACCCACACTCCCCAGGGGCCGGCCGACAGTCCTCTCTGCGCCCCCATGGGGTCGATGGCAGCATCTGTCACTTGCGCTTTGCCCCGCCTTTCGGAATAAAGCAGGGGTGATGCCAGCCAGGGCCGAAGCGGCCAGACAGGAACCGATGCG
>JAYTCN010000182.1:0-1815 GCA_043736475.1 Paracoccaceae bacterium | reverse complement strand
AAACACCGAAAACGCGACGGCAAGCCACAAAATCGCCATTGGAATATCTCTCATGACGCATAGACTAACATGCGAGATCGGGAAATCGAGTGCCACAGGCGCCGAACTGGAAGGATTGTGAACATGAGTGAAGTTGTAAGCGGTGCTGTCACCGCGCTCAACGCCAAGATGGGTGGAAAAGGCATCGACGGGGGAACCATCAAGTTCAATATCGATGACGAAGGCTGCATCTTCATCGACAGCACCGGTGTAAGCGCCAGCGATGCCGATGCCGATTGCACGATCAAAGCCAGTGCCAAAACCTTTCAGGGCCTGCTTTCCGGAGATGTTAACCCGACTGCCGCCTTCATGACGGGCAAGATCAAGGTCGAGGGCAACATGGCGTTGGCGCTGAAACTCAGCTCGATCCTTGGCTGAAAGCAAACCGGCACCGCTCTACCTCGACATCCTGCAAGACGCGCCGGAAGGCCACGCCTTCTGGGTGCATACCGCTGACCGCAAAAGGCTGCGCGCGGCAATTTTTCCCGGCGGCACTCGCGGTACTGTGCTGCTGTTTCCGGGTCGAACCGAATTTATCGAAAAATTCGACAACGTGATTGCCCGCCTCGTCCGCATGGGATTTTCGGTCGCGGTGCACGATTGGCGCGGCCAGGGCTTGTCGGATCGACCGTTTGGCAACACCGATCTTGGACATGTCCTGAATTTTTCCGAATACCATCGTGATGTGGCTGCGCTTTTGGCGACGCCGGAGTATCAAACGCTGCCCGGCCCGCGCGTGTTGTTTTCGCATTCCATGGGTGGGCTTTTGGCGCTTCGTGCGCTGATCAACGGCCTCGACGTGAAGGCAGCGGTGTTTTCGTCGCCAATGTGGGGATTTGACATCAAAATCTGGCTGCGTCCGCCAGCCTATTTCTTGACGCAAGCAGCCCGATTGTTTCGTTTTGGTCATATTCATGCACCCGGTGGCGACCGGCAGTTCTACCCGCTGAAACAGGGCTTTGACGGCAACCTTTTGACGAATGATGCCGGCGAGTTCCAGCGCTATCGCCAGAAATTGCAGATCCATCCCGAACTCGGCCTCGGCGGCGGCTCGCTGCGCTGGCTGCGCGAAGCCATGGACGAAATGGCGCGGCTGCGCCACGCAGAATTGCCGACATTGCCGATTCTCGCTTTCATGGCGGAAAATGAGGGAATTGTGTCGAACGCATCGACGCGTCAGTTCGTCAATGCGATGGCGAATGCCGAATTGGTCGTCGTTGCCGGCGCCCGGCACGAAGGCTGGCTGGAAATTCCCGCGACGCGCGCGTGGATCTGGCAGGAGACCGCCAAGTTTTTGGCCGGAGTCGGGGTGTGATGCGCTGACTTCGCGTTTGCCGTCTGTCACCGTCCTGCCAAAATCGCCATCGCCGCCTGGTGCATCCGTTCATCCCCCGCCGCCAGCACACGTCCGCCCAAATGCGCAGGCCCGCCTGACCAATCGGTCACAATTCCGCCGGCCGCCTCGATGACCGCCTGCGGTCCCTGAATGTCATGGGCTTGCAGTCCGGCCTCGATCACCAGATCGATTTCCCCCATGGCCAGCAGCATATAAGCATAGCAATCAAGGCCATAGCGCGCCATCCGGACCCTTGATTTTACCCGGTTGAAGGCAGCGCCTTCGTCAGGCGTTCCCACTTCGGGGAAAGTCGTGAACAAGATCGCATCTTGCAGTTGCGCGCATTCCCGCACCTGGATCGCCCGTTTTTCAACGCCGCGCTGCCAAACCGCCGCGCCCGAATGCCCGCTGAACCGCTCGCCGGTAAAAGGTTGATCGAC
>JAYTCN010000181.1:0-4409 GCA_043736475.1 Paracoccaceae bacterium | reverse complement strand
CCGATGACCATTTGCCGAAAAACGACGGCAGGTCGCGCCAGGCGACCCCGGTCCGCCCGATCCGGAATATCCCATCCAGAACAAGGCGATGATCGCGCGATCGCCGGCCAGAGCGCGCTCCGCGTTCAATCACGAATGGCTCCAGACAGGTCCATTCCGCGGCGCTCATCAATCCCCGGATCAGGGCAGCCCCCCAAAAGCGAGCCTGAATCAGAAACGACCCAATCAGGGAGGCCCCTTTGTCAACAGGGCCTAACATCAAACCCTCACTTGCGCGAAAATGGGCAGCGCTGCGCCAAATCGGTTGCATCTCGCATTGACTTTGGCAATGCAACGAAGCCGCGCACCAGGGCGGGCGTCAACCATCGACGGACGATCACCCGGACACTATGGCCTCAAGATCGGAAAAGTCGTCCACCGCAGCGCGTCCGCCACAGCCGGCAAAAAACGCATCGAGCTTTGGCCAGAGCCTGATCGCCAAGTCTATCGCCGGGTCGCTGCCGCTCGTGTACAGGCCGGTCTGGATCAAGGCTTCGGCTTCGAAATAGGTGCCGAGAATGCGCCTGGCTTTTCCGATAATGGCATTTTCGGTTGCGGTTGCTATTGCCGGCAGCGAACGGGAAACGGACCGGCGCACGTCGACAGCTGGAAACCTGCCGCGCTCGGCGATCGACCGTTCGAGGACGACGTGCCCGTCGAGAACGCCCCGCGAAATGTCGGCAACCGGCTCTTCCATGTCCGATCCTGAGACCAGGACGCTGAAAATCGCCGAAATGTCCCCCGAGTCGGCAATCCCTGGTCCAGCGCGCTCAACCAGTGAAGAAATGATGTTGGCTGTCGACGGCGGAAAGGCTCCGAGGCCGGGTCTTTCACCGGCGCCCAGCGCAATCTCGCGGTGAGCTTCGGCAAATCTTGTCAGCGAATCCATGATCAGGAGGACGTGGTTCCCGCGATCACGGAAAAACTCGGCAATTGCCATCGCCGTCCAGGCCGCCCTTCGTTTGAGCAGCGGCGCTTGATCCGATGTAGCAACAACCAGAACACTGCGCTCAAGTCCGGCCTGACCAATAGAATTCTCGACAAATTCACGGAGCTCACGCCCGCGTTCACCCACCAAAGCGACAACCACGACGTCAGCCTGAACTCCGCGGGTCAACTGCCCAAGCAAAGTCGACTTGCCAACGCCCGAACCGGCAAAAATGCCGAGCCGTTGTCCTCTCGCCATCGGAAGCACAGTGTTGAACACCGCCAGTCCGGTTTCCAGACGCTCGCCAATCAACTTGCGCTGCAATGCCGACGGCGGCGAGTTTTTCAGCGGAACGGGTGTGATGCCGTTGCTCAGCGGCTTGCCATCCAATGGATTTCCAAACGCGTCAACAATTCGCCCTATCCAGCTGTGATCGGGGCAGACCACGCCCGCCGCCAGCAATTCGACCTTGTCGCCAATAGAAAGTCCGTCAGCATGACCGTAGCTGTTCACAAGAACTTCGCTGCGACTTAGCGCGACAACCTCGCCACCAAAGGGCATGAGCTTGTCGGTCTGGATTGATACCTGATCGCCCATCTTGGCCGCGCGCGTAAAACCGGCCACCCGCAGTCCGGCAGGCTCGATTGCGGTGACGGTGCCAAATCGCCTTGTGCCTTTTACCTGGCGTAACGCTACTAACAGAGGGTCTGACCAAAATTCTCGCATTTGCTGCCCAATTCCCGGGTTGATTACCTTTTATAAACAATCAGAGGTTAAGCCTTGCTTGAAGCCATCAGGGAGAATCCCTTTGCCGTTCGAGCTGGACATACTGGAAATGTCGCGCGGGTTAGCCGCACACGCCACAGTGCGTCAGGGTTTAATCGCGGAAAATATCGCGAATGCCGACACTCCGGGCTATCGGGCGGTCGATCTGGCCGATTTCGCCGACGTATTTGAAAATAGCGATTTCGATATCAAATCCACCCGTGCCGGGCACCTTGCCGGCGCAGACGCCACCAATTGGTCGATGGAATTGCAAGCCGGCCAGGGTGACGAAAAACCAAACGGTAACAACGTTTCCATTGAATCGCAGATGATCAAAAGTCTTGAACTGCGACAAAGCCACGACCTCGCATTGGGCGTTTACCGGAAATCTCTTGATATCTTGCGTCTCGCCCTTGGGCGTGGCCGGTAGGAGCGGGAACGATGTCTGACCTGACAGATTCTTTGTCGATTTCCGGTTCTGCAATGCATGCTCAGGCAGCACGACTGCGACTCGTTTCCGAGAATATCGCAAATGCCGATACGCCGGGATACCACCGAAAAGTCATGTCATTTGATCAGATTTTCGACCCCGATTCCGGACAGGCGCTGGTTTCACCGGGCGCCATTCAACTCGACATGACCGAGCCTGAGAAAGTTTTCGACCCGAACCATCCCTTGGCGGACACCGATGGCTATTACCAGAAATCCAATGTCAACCTGGTTCTTGAAATTGCCGATGCGCGCGAGGCGCAGAGGAGTTACGAAGCCAATCTCAAAATGCTCGAACAAGCACGACAAATGACGACTTCAATTCTCGACTTATTGCGACGCTAGGATTTCATTGAATGGATGTTAAGTCCAATTTTGCGACCCAAACTTATGCCAACGCTCGCGTTGCGCTGAAGCCCGACGCATTGCCGGACAACAAAGCGGTTTTGGAGCTTGGCGGCCAGCTGGGGACCAGTTTCATCGATGTCTTGCAGCAGGGTGAGCTGACCGCCAAGGCCGGCCTGCTTGGCCGCGCCGATCCCCTTTCCATCGTCGAGGCGCTGTCCGCAACCGAGCTGGCCTTTCAGACGGTGGTTTCCGTACGCGACAAGGTTGTCGAAGCGTATCAAGAAATCCTGCGGATGCCGGTCTGACAATGGACGAGGGCACTATTTTCGACATTTTGCGGCAGGGGCTTTGGACCGCACTGCTGATGTCGCTTCCAATACTGGCGGTCTCTCTTGTCGTGGGTCTGGGCGTCGGATTGTTGCAGGCTTTGACCACTATCCAGGAAATGACACTGACATTCGCGCCCAAACTCGCGGCGATTCTCGTCGTGTTCTGGATGACGATGGGGTTCATGGCGCAGACGATTATCGCCTATTTCACCGACCATATCATGCCGTTGATCGAGGCGACATAGAATGCTCGCACCCTGGCATTTGTTGGAGACTGCTTGATGGACACGCCCGGCTATGTCGCCTTGTCACGGCAAAACGGATTGCTGAAAGAACTTCAGGTTCTTGCAAACAATCTGGCGAACATGTCGACGACGGGTTTCCGGCGCGAAGGCGTTATTTTTGCTGAAATGCTGAGCGGCGATGAAACGGGTGTTGGAACGCTGGCTATGACCGATGCCCGCGCTAGATATACGAGCGACCTTCAGGGAGGCCTGGCCGGCACTGGCGGCACCTATGACCTTGCGATTGAAGGCCCGGGCTTCATGGCGGTACTCACACCGCTCGGCGAACGACTGACACGAGCGGGAGCATTTACCCGCAGCGCAACTGGCGAAGTTGTCACGGTCGAGGGTTATCCCTTGCTTGATACCGGCGGGTCGCCGATTTTCATCGCGTCCGAGGCGAAAAGCATCGGCATTGCCGGCGATGGTACCGTCTCGGTCGATGGCCAGCCGGTGGCGCAAGTCGGACTTTTTGACGTCGTTGACGCAACTGGTTTGTTCCGTGAGGACGGCGTCCTTTTTCGTGCTGAAACCGAAACAATTCCGGCACAGAACAGCTCGCTCCTCCAAGGCTTTGTCGAGTCATCGAACGTGGATCCGGTCGTCGAAATTTCGCGAATGATCGAAGTCCAACGCGCCTATGAACTGGGCCAAAATTTTCTGGATCGCGAAGACGACCGCATCCGCGCGGTGGTGCGGACACTCGGACCTTCCCGATGACAGCTGGCAGCGGGAGGATTTGAAATGCGCGCCCTGAAAATTGCGGCGACTGGAATGGCGGCACAACAAATGCGTGTCGAAGTTATTTCAAACAATCTGGCCAATATGAGTACGACCGCGTACTCGGCGCGGCGGGCAGAATTTGCCGACTTGCACTACCAGCAGATTCAACGGGCCGGGACGATCAATGCGACCGATGGAACCGTCCTTCCGGCCGGCGTGCAACTCGGCCTTGGCGTCCGCCCTGCCGCCATTTCGACCCTGATCCAGCAAGGCGGGCTTGCGGCAACGGGCAGTGATCTGGATTTGGCGATCGAAGGAAAAGGTTATTTCGAAATTGCCTTGCCGTCGGGCGTGTCGGGATTTACTCGAGATGGCGCGTTCAAACGGACCGGCGATGGGCTGATCGTTACCTCGGACGGCTTCCCTGTCATTCCTGACATAACCATTCCCAATGACACCAAGGCGGTCACCATCAACGGCGCTGGTGAAGTCTTTGCTTATTTC
>JAYTCN010000180.1:0-4419 GCA_043736475.1 Paracoccaceae bacterium | reverse complement strand
ATACGCCGCGCGGGCGGCTGGCGTCGCGGAAGTTGCCGGCACCTTCAAAGACATAGGCAAAGGCGTGGCGATAGGTGTCGACCTTGAACGACTTGCGCCTGCCGGGCGGGACATGGATGTCGAGGTATTGCGGATCGGCGGCGATGCCATCGACCGGGCCGGTCTTGCCCCAGAAGCTGCCGACGATCACCCGCACCACGGTGCCGTCATCGTCCATCACCTCGGGGATGTCGCCCGATTTCACGTCCTGATAGCGCGGCTGGGTCATCTTCAGATGGCCCGGCAGGTTGGCCCACAGCTGAAAGCCGTGCATCTGGCCCCTGGCGTTGCCCTTGGGCATTTCCTGATGCATGATGCCCGACCCCGCAGTCATCCATTGCACATCGCCGCCCTTCAGGGTGCCGCGGTTGCCCAGTGAGTCGCCATGATCGACCGATCCGGCCAGCACATAGGTGATCGTCTCGATCCCGCGGTGGGGATGCCACGGAAAGCCGCGCAGATAATCGTCGGGCCGCTCGCCGCGAAAGTCGTCGAACAGCAGGAACGGGTCCATGCGCTTGGGGTCGCCAAAGCCGAAGCCGCGGTGCAGATGGACGCCGGCACCTTCGGTCGTGGGCAGGGCGAGGTTGGTCTTGGTAACGGGACGGATCGACATTTCAGGTCTCCTGACTGGATGACACAGATGTAGGTCCGCCGGGACGGTCTGACCAGAGCTGCGGGATACCACTTCCGGCCGGGGGAGCGTGCAAAAATGCACAGGTGCCTTGTGGGCAAGGGCAATCGGATGGATCAGGCCCCGGCCAAACAGCCCGGGCTGATCTGATCCAGCGGGATGCAGGGGCTGAAGCGCGGGCGCGTCACGACGAACTGGTGGAAGGTCTGGTCCGGCAAGCCGATGTCGAACCCGGGCACATAATTCACATCCACTTCGATGATGATGGCGCTGGAGCCTGCGGCCATCGCCGGGATCTCATAGGCCAGATCCTGCAAGGACGCGTTGGTCAGGGGCGCTGCGGCACTTTGAGGCGATGCGGACCAGAAGACTTCGAACTGCCGGTTGGTGTCGCTCCAATAGATCGAGGTCACGCGCAACTTGGCATCCTGATTGTTGTCGATCAGATATTCCGCAAGCTCGCCCATGCCGTCGATATAGCTCTGGCTGACGGCGGTCTGTTCGCGCGACATCATGTCGGAGATTGTATAGGCCGCCTTCTGCACGGTGTTCAGCGAGCGGAACGCATCCCAATAGGCGAACAGCGCGATATAGGCCCACAGGAACAGCGGCAGGACGATGACGGCCTCGGCCACCACGGTGCCGCCTTCGTCGCGGCCAAAGGCACGAAGGGGTTTGCGCAGAGCGGCAAGCAGGGTTTTCATGGCCATTCCTCAGATCGGTTCGACCGAAAAGGCGGTGCGCGTCACCAGACCGTAGCCGCCGCCGCCACGCTGCAGGTCAAGCGCGATCCCGGTCGAGGGGAACATCGCGTCAAGCACCACGCAGACCCGCACCAGCATCAGGTCATTCTGCGCGCCCGGGTCCATTTCGACGACCGGTTCGGCTGGTTCCTGACGATTGATGCATTGGTCCGGTTCGGCAGGGATATCCCAGGCCGCAGTGCTGACGCGGTTCAGCTGGATCTTCATGCTGTTCATGCAATTGGGGAAGATCACCGTCCGGGCGCAGATTTCCTTTTTCAGCCGGCGATTGGTTACCGGCGAGATATGGCCAAGGCGCAGCTCGCGCATGGTCATGTCGACCGATTGCTCCAGCATGATCGAGCGGATCATCAACAACCCGCTTTCAAACGAGGCCATGAAGATCATCATGATCAGCGGAATGACCAGCACGAATTCCATCGCGGCCGTTCCATCCTCGCGCCGCATCTCGTCGGGCACAAAGGCCGCGATCCGCCTGGTAACGTGGCAAAGCAGGCGTTTCATCGGGTCAACCTCAACCGGCTGATGGTGCTGGCGGTGGCATTGAAGGCGGCGGCACTGAAGGCGGTGGCGATCGGCAGGCCCGTTGCGTTGAAGTCTTGCTCCCGAAGGCGGGCCTTCTTGCAGAAATCTGTCAATGAAATCGACGCCATGACCATACCGACCCGCATTTTGCTTGCCCCTTGCCCGAGGTCGGCCATCCCGGGACCGGGAAAGCCGCCGCAGAGTTGTGCAACCTTCATCTACCGTAAGGGCTGGGGCGAATTTATGTTTTGTTTGTGGATGCACTTGGATATTTCCTCGCGATCCGCACAGATCAGCGACGGGTCCGGCGCGAAATGTCGCGCCGGACCCGCGGTATCTACTGCGTCAGTTTCAACATGGTGATGTTGCTGGCGATGGTCTGGAAGGCGTTTAGCGTGCCCTCGGGCGTTGCTTGGAAATAGTGGAGGGGCGAGGTGGCGCAGGCCGAGATGACCGCCTGACCATGCACGGGCGCATCGACGGCAACGCCGTAAACCACGACGCCGTTGGCCTTGACCAGATCGCAGGACTGGTCCAGCGAGGCATCCATCTGAGACACCTGGGCATAGGTGCCGCGCATCGCGTTCATCGTGTTGCTGTAAGCGGTGTTGCGGGAGGTGCTGTCAGTGCCCAGGGCGCGGGCGTAGAACTGCCAGGCGACATAGGTCATCTTCCTGGTGGCCCAGATGTCGCGCCAATCCTGGATCATCGTGCCGGCGCCGCTGTCCCAGGCGGTGGCCTGCCAAGTGTTCAGGTGCGGGACATAGAATTCGTTGGTGCCGGCAATGGCGGGGCGACCGGTGCCGAACCGGATCGAGTGGTTGCCATCACCGATGCTCTTGTAGATCGGCGAGGCGCCGGTCTTGTAGGCATCGTTGACGCGGTTGTGGGCCACATGTTCGCCGTCCGTCATCAGCACGATGATCTTCTGGCTTTGAGTGTCGTCATAGGCAAAGGGCCGGTCGGGAATATTGCCGGGGATTTTGCCGCTGCCGATGAACTGGGTGTAGACCGGGCGCATCGAGGGGTCGATCAGCGTGGCCCCCCATTTCATGCCCAGCGTGATCGAGGTGTTGCCACCGGCCCGCAGCGCATCAATCTGCGCTTTCAGCACGGTGCCGTCATTGTTGGGCAGGCGCACGACATTGACGGTCGAGGGTTTGCAAGAAGTCGAGCTGTAATTCGGTACGGCATAGGTCGTGTTGGTCGGCAGCACAAAATAGTCGCCACGGTCGGTGGCGTAGCTGATGTCGGCATAGGCCATCATCGGCATCGGGGCGGTCAGCGAAAGGGCAACGTTGTTGAAGGCGGCAGCCGGGATTTCAACGCAATTGTCATTGGCCACGCCATTCTGATGGGTGATGTTGAATTTCGACACCAGATCAGTCCCGATATTGACCTGCGCGTTGTAGGGCACGATCGAGATCGAAGCCCGGTGGTTGGGGTCATTGTCCAATATGGTATCGACGAACTGTTTGGCGGCAATCTTGAGGTTGGCAAGCTTGGTCCCGGTCATCGAGCCTGAGACGTCCAGCACCAGCACGATCTCCAGATTGGTGATGCTTTGCTCGGCCTTGCTGCGGCCCACGGCGTCAAATTCATTGATGCCGATCATATGCATGAAGAAAGGGTTGGTGTCCGCCCGGCCCGTGGCCCGAACGGCGGTGGCGTTCAGACTGCTGGTCACCGTCACGCTTTGCAGCTGGTCCGCAAGGCCCGCTTTCTTCACGCAGTCCAGCACGACGCCTTCGCGGTCGAGTTTCTGGCTCAGCGCCGCCGCGTTCAGGGTGCAGCGGTCCAGCGTGTTCTGCAATTTGACCCGGGTGTTTTCGTAGCGCATCAGATCGACGGCAAAGCCGCCCATCATCACCATCAGCACGAACAGGACCAGACCGAAGATCATCAGCGCGCCGTCCTCGTCCTGGCGGAACCGGCGCAAAAAGTGCTTGGCAGAGATTTTCATGGCAACGCTTCCCAAAACCTTGCGAACAGCACCCCTGCCAGCCCGCAATATGTCGCCCCACCGCCTTCGATTAGCCCAGAAGTTAAGGCAAAAATAAGGCAGAGCGGACAGAGCGGTGTCTTTCTCGGGTCGGTGGAAACGATCAATTCAACCGGGTTGCGACTGTGCGGAAACCGGCGACAATGAATTGGGGCGAAAGTCGCGCCTTGTGCCACGGTGCTGTCAAAATTGGTTAAGACCGAATCACTTTTCGACAATTTCGCGCGGAAACCGGTCGAATTGTCAGGGAAAAAATTAACCAAATCCGTATACTAAGCCCGCAGGCGACAGAATGTCCGCCGGGATGAGGGGAGAAATGGCATGAATGTGGCAGGCGAACCCAGTTTTCGCGAATCGGTCGATCTGATGTTCCAGCGCGCGGTGGCCCTGATGGATCTGGGCCCCGGGCTTGAGGAAAAGATCAGGGTCTGCAACTCGACCTATACGGTGCGGTT
>JAYTCN010000179.1:0-1836 GCA_043736475.1 Paracoccaceae bacterium | reverse complement strand
AGGAAATGACGCTTTCGCCGCAGTCGCCAACGCAGCCGGGATCGACCCCACCGCCACCTTCACCGGCCAAAGCTATGATGCCGCCGCGCTGATCGCGTTTGCGATGCAGAAAGGCGGCAACGCCGAGCGGGCGACGGTTGCCGCCAACGTGCTGGAAGTGGCCAACGCGCCGGGCGAACTGATCCTGCCCGGCCAGTTGGCCAAGGGTCTGGAAATCCTCAAGGCCGGCGGCGACATCGACTATGTGGGGGCAACCAACGTCGAGCTGGTCGGACCGGGCGAAGCGGCGGGTTCGTACAGGGAATACGAGGTCAAGGGCGGTGCCTATGTAACTGTGCAGTACCGCTGAGGCCTGAACGCGAGACAGGCAGGGCAGCCCGGAAACGCTTCCGGGCTGCTGTGCTGAAAGAGACCAGACATGATCCGCGTCGAAAACCTGCACATGCATTTTGGCGGCATTCATGCCGTCGATGGTGCGAGTATCGAGATCGCCAAGGGCTCGATCACCGGACTGATCGGGCCGAACGGGGCGGGGAAAACCACGCTGTTCAATGTCATCGCCGGGGCCTACGCGCCGACTTCGGGCCATGTATTCCTCGGTGAGGAGGAAATTACCGGGCTGCCGCCACACCAATTGTTTGCCAAGGGCCTGCTGCGGACATTCCAGATCGCCCATGAATTCTCGACCCTGACGGTGCGCGAGAACCTGATGATGGTTCCCGGTGGTCAAGCCGGTGAGACCTTGTGGAAGAACTGGGTCAGCCGCGCCGCCGTGCGCGCCGAGGAAGCCGAAACTGCCCGCAAGGCCGACGAAGTGATCGAATTTCTCAATATCAAACAGGTCGCCGATGAATACGCAGGCAACCTTTCCGGTGGGCAGAAAAAGCTGCTGGAACTGGGGCGGACCATGATGGTCGACGCCAGCATCGTGTTTCTCGACGAAGTCGGGGCAGGGGTGAACCGCACGCTTCTGAACACCATCGGCGATGCTATTCAGCGGTTAAGCCGCGACCGTGGTTATACGTTCTGCATGATCGAACACGACATGGATTTCATCGGCCGCCTGTGCGACCCGGTGATCGTGATGGCCGAGGGCAAGGTATTTATGCAGGGAACCTCGGCGGAGGTGATGGCCGATGAGCGGGTGATCGAGGCCTATCTGGGCACGGGGATGAAACACAAAGCCGCCGGTGCCGAAGCATGAGCTATCTCGCCGGCATCGGCATGACCGGCGGTTACGGCGCGACCGATATCCTGCACGGCTGCGACATCGCCGTCGACAAGGGCCAGATCGTGGTCATCGTCGGCCCGAACGGCGCTGGCAAATCGACGGCGATGAAAGCGATTTTCGGGATACTGGCTTTGCGCGAGGGCCGGGTGACGCTGGGCGAGCGCGATATTACCGCCCTGTCGCCGCAAGACCGGGTCGCGGCGGGCATGGGGTTTGTGCCGCAGAATTCCAATGTGTTCACCTCGCTGACCGTCGAGGAAAACCTCGAAATGGGAGCGTTCATCCGCCAGGATGATTTCAACGGCACCCTGGAACAGGTGTTCCAGCTGTTCCCGATGCTGAAAGAAAAGCGCCGCCAGCCCGCAGGCGAATTGTCGGGCGGCCAGCGCCAGCAGGTCGCCGTTGGCCGGGCGCTGATGACCAACCCCTCGGTGCTGATGCTCGACGAGCCGACCGCCGGGGTGTCACCGATCGTCATGGACGAATTGTTCGACCGGATTCTGGAGATCGCCAGGTCCGGCATCGCCATCCTGATGGTCGAACAGAACGCCCGGCAGGCGCTGAACATCGCCGACAAGGGCTATGTTCTGGTGCAGGGCCGCAAC
>JAYTCN010000178.1:0-4456 GCA_043736475.1 Paracoccaceae bacterium | reverse complement strand
CGCGGCAATCATGCCGACCAATCGCCGGGAAATTGATCCACTGGATCAATTTCTGGCCCGGCTCATACGCGGAAAATCCACTTATCCCACCTGTTCAGATTTGCCGAACCACCTCTCATTGTGAACAAACGTGAAAACACGATGTCGTCAAAAGCGACATTGCCCTCAAACATAGTCCCCCCGGCTCAACCCATACTTCGCCATCTTCTCGTTCAGCGTTCTTCGCGGCAGGCACAACTCGTCCATCACCGCCACGATCGACCCCTTGTGCCGCCGCATCGTGTTGTCGATCAGCATCCGCTCGAACGCCTCGACATAGTCCTTCAACGGCTTGCCCTCGGTGGTCAAGGTCGGGCCCGCCGCCTCATTATCGGCCATCAACAGGCTGGCGATGGAGCCTGACCCCCGCCGGTTCTGCAACACCGCCCGCTCGGCAATATTGACCAACTGCCGCACATTACCCGGCCAGGGCGCCTGCAACAATTGCGCCGCCTCCTGCGCCGTGACCTGCGGCGCGTCGCAGCCATATTCCTCGCTGAACCCTTCCGACATGCGGTTGAACAGGGTCAGGATATCCTCGCCCCGCGTCCTGAGCGGCGGCAAGACAATCGTCATCGCCCCGAGGCGGTAATAAAGGTCAGGCCGCAGCGCATCCTCCACCGTCTTGTCCGGGGCGTGATCGTTGCAGATCGCGATGATCCGGGTTTCAGGCGGGGTGCCCTGGTCGTTGATCACCGTCAGCAAGCGGGCCTGCAGGCCACTGCTCAGCGCCTCGATATCCTCCAGACACACCGTGCCACCCCGCGCCTCCTCCACCAGCGGAATGGCACCATCGTCACCCGGACCAAAGAGCTTGGCCGCCAACTGATCTTCGGACCACGCCGAGCAAGAGATCGTGACGAACCTCTTGCCCGCCCGCGGCCCTACCGCATGCAGAGCATGGGCGACGAGGGTCTTGCCGGTGCCGGTTTCGCCGTCAATCAGCACATGACTGTCCGCTTGCCCGAGATCAAGGATATCCTCGCGCAGCCGCTCCATCACCGGACTGGCGCCGATCAGCTTTTTCATCAGCACCGACCCGTCCGCCAACTCCTTGCGCAGCGCCCGGTTGTCCAGCGTCATCCGCCGGGCCTGCGTTGCCTTCTTGGCCAATTCGGTCATCCGGTCCGGGTTGAAGGGCTTTTCAAGAAAGTCATAGGCCCCGACCCGCATCGCCTCGACCGCCATGGGCACGTCACCATGGCCGGTGATCAGGATGACCGGCAAGCCGCTGTCCATCCCCATCAACCGTTTCAGAAAGGCCATGCCGTCCATACCTGGCATCTTGATGTCGCTGACAACGACGCCCGGAAACTCCGGCCCGATTGCCTTCAGTGCCTCCTCGGCACTCGGGAACGTCTCGGTGTCAAAGCCCGACAAGGCCAGCCACTGGCTGATCGACTGTCGCATGTCGGCCTCGTCATCGACGATTGCCACTTTCATTGCTCGGGCCATACAATCCTCATTCTGCTGCTTTGACGTCTTCGCCGAGTATCGGCAGTTGCATTTCAAATACCGCGCCGCCCTGCTCCGAGTTGCGCGCCGTCAGTCGCCCTCTCAGATCCGTGACGATTCCCGAAGAAATCGCCAGACCCAGACCGACACCCTCACCCGGGGTCTTGGTCGTGTAGAACGGCTCAAACAGATTATCGAGATCCGCGATCCCATGCCCATTGTCCCGCACCGTCAGTGTCGCGGTTTCCCCCGCCGACAAAATCAGGTCGATCTGTGGCTGAGCACTGTCTTTGGTGGCATCAAGCGCATTGCGCAAAAGGTTGATCATCACCTGCTCCAGCCGCAGCCGATCCGCCATGACCATGACCGGTTGGCGCGGCAGGGTGCGCGAAATCTTGACGACACGCAGTTTCAACTGCGGCTCCATCATGGCCAGGGCGGTTGACAGGCATTGCCGCAGATCCACCGGCTCAAACGCCTCGCCGCCCTTGCGGGCATAGGATTTCAGCTGCCGGGTGATCGCTCCCATGCGGTCTATCAAATCGTCGATCCGCTGAAAGGACGACAGCGCCTCGTCCGGCCGCTTGCGCTGCAACAGCAGACGGGCACCGGCAAGGTAGGTCTTCATGGCGGCCAAGGGCTGGTTCAACTCATGGCTGACCGCAGCCGACATCTCGCCTAATGCGGCGAGTTTGGAACTTTGGGCCAGCGTCAATTCGGCCACGGCAAGGTCTTGCTGGACCTTCTCACGTTCGGCAATTTCGCGCTGCAGCCGGGCGTTCAACTGGCGAAGTTCGGCCGATTCCCGGCGAAATGACAGTGTCTGCGACCATGCCCTGCGTGATAGAAGGTAAAAGGTCAGCGCCATGAGGATCGCAAACCCCATGATTTCCAAGGCTAGGATGCCGTTAACCTTTTCGCGGACCGAGTCATAGGCCGTGAAGGTAACCATGTGCCATCCCCTGAACGGCACTCGTGCCTCGGTCCGTAGGAATGCCACGCCCCTGAGGTACGTATCAGGCCTGTTGCGCGTCCAATCCGTCGTAACATTCAGCGCTTGATTCAACGCGCGATCCAAGGAAGAAGGGTCTTCCGGCGTCGAGATTGCGTCGTCCAACGACAGCCCCCGCCACCGCGGTTCGGTTGCCAGGATGACCGTGCCTTCCGAGTTGGTGACCAGCACAACGTCCTGCAGCCCAGCCCAGGCGCGTTCGTATTTCATCAGGTCAACTGCAACGACGATTACGCCCAACAATTGACCATCCGCCTGAATCGCCTGACTGTAGGTGAACTCATAGCCCCCGCCTGCCCGCGATGACGAGGAAAACACTGTGTCCATTGACCGTTGCGCATCCAGAAAGAAGTTCATGCCCCGATAATTGGTGCCCAGCAGGTTGCGATTTGTGGCACCCACCGTGCGGCCATCACTGTCCAGCAGCAGGATCGAGGCCACGCCAATGTCGGCCTGAACCTGAATAAGCCGCTGTGTCGTTCGCGAAAAATCGCCCTTTATCAGGGCCTCGGAAATCGCCGGGTCACGCGACAGGAGCAGCGGCACGACCGAAGTGCGCTGCAATTCGGAAATCATGTTACCGGAATAGAGCGCTAACCGCAGTTCGGCCCGGTTCCGTGTGGTTTCGGCAAACCGTTCAGACAGATAGCGGTTGGTGACCAGCACTACACCAACTGCCACGAAAATCAGCGCCGCCACAGCCAGCTTGAGCCAGGGTGAGGTGCGCGAAATGCGTTCCGATTTGGGCAAGACGGTTGGGGTATTGGCCATGGCTTGAAGTCTAGGCCTCCGGGTCAGACACCTCAAGCCGGGCGCAAGTAAGGTTCCCCTATGCCAGCGCCATCCCGCCCATCAAGCTGTTGAACAGTACCGCACCGTCCACCCCGCCTTGAACCGGATCAACCACGCGTTCGGGATGCGGCATCATGCCAAGGATTCGCCGATTTGGCGACAGGACGCCGGCAATATCTCCAGCAGCACCATTGGGGTTTTCACAATAGGTGAAGGCGATACGATTTTCGGCCCGCAAGGCGGCAAGTCCTTCGGCGTCGATCGTGTAATTGCCGTCGTGATGGGCAATCGGCACGCGGATCTCCTGTCCACGCCCGTAGCCCGAGGTGAAGGCGGTTTCGGTCGTAGCAACCCGCAGCGACACGGTCTTGCACAAGAACCTGAGCCCCGCATTGCGGATAAGTGCACCGGGCAACAATCGCATTTCGGTCAGCACCTGAAAGCCGTTGCATATGCCCAACACATAGCCGCCGCTCTGCGCATGTCCTTGAATTGCTGCGGCAATTGGCGACTGCGCTGCGATGGCGCCACAACGCAGGTAATCTCCGAACGAAAACCCGCCGGGCAGGCCGACAACATCCACCCCACGCGGCAGTTCGCGATCCTTGTGCCAGACGCGGGTTACCTTGAAGCCGGCCCGTTCAAAGGCAACAGCCAAATCACGGTCACAGTTTGATCCGGGGAAGGTGACGACTGCGGCTTTCACGGGCGATCCCTTTCGCATTCATGATGGCGGCAAATAGCGCAACAACCGGCTTTGCGCCACCCCGATTCCGGCGGCGGGTCAAGCGAAAAGGCGCGGAATCTCGATGGCGGGACAACGGTTCATCACCACGGCGACACCAGCCAACCTTGCTTTGGCGGCCGCACCCTCATTCACAATGCCAAGTTGCATCCAGACAGTCCGCAGCCCCGGAAAATGGTCCAGCGCTTCATCGACCGCCGAGGGAACGGCATTCGTATTGCGGAAGATGTCGACCATGTCGACCGGCACGTCGATATCGGACAGCGCGCCGCGCACCACTTCGCCCCACGGCGCGAGATTGCCGCTTTGGCCAAGGTTCACCGGGATGACGCGGTAACCCTGCCGCACAAGAAAATTGGCGACCCCGTGACTGGGCCGTTCCGGTTTTGGCGACCAACCCACCAGAGCTATGG
>JAYTCN010000177.1:0-4463 GCA_043736475.1 Paracoccaceae bacterium | reverse complement strand
ATGCGCGTTCAAAATGGCTTGGACCGTTTTCATCTGGTGCAAGACGTGGTCGACCATCTGCCCCAGCTGGGCGGGGCGGGTGACTATCTCAAACAGATGGTTCGTAACAAACTTGTCGAGCATAAGCTTTATATCGCCCAGCACGGCCAGGACCTGCCAGAGATCCAGAACTGGAAATGGCCGGAGCTCAAATGATTGCCGACAAGCTGGTTGCAACCGCTCGGACGCTGATGGCCGATGACAAGGGACTGCTCGCGATCGATGAGAGCAGCGCAACCTGCAACAGGCGATTTGCCGAATTGAACATCGCTCAAACTGAGGAGGCGCGCCGCGCTTACCGCGAATTGATCATCACGATGGCGGGTCTGGCAGACTCGATTTCCGGGGTGATCCTCTACGATGAGACCATCCGCCAACGGACGAAAGACGGCACGCCATTCATCAAGGTTTTGGCCGATGCGGGCATCGTACCGGGCATCAAGGTCGATACCGGTGCCATCGATCTGGCTGGACACCCCGGAGAGAAAATCACCGAAGGTCTGGATGGCTTGCGTGGCCGCCTTCAGGAGTATCATCAGATGGGTGCCCGCTTTGCCAAGTGGCGGGCGGTCATTGCCTTAGGGGACGGCAGGCCCAGCCCAGGCTGTATGAAGCCAACGCCATGGCGTTGGCCCGTTATGCGTCGTTGTGCCAGGAATCGGGAATAGTACCGATCGTCGAAGCGGAAGTTCTGATGAATGGCGAACATGGCCTTGAGCGCTCGCGGGATGCAACGGACGCGATCCTGTGGGCGACCTTCGACCAGCTTCACAGTCAGAAAGTGATCCTGGAGGGACTTATCCTGAAGCCCAATATGGTCGTTGCGGGTTTGGCCAGCACCAGGCAGGAAACGGTGGACGAGGTCGCCGGCGCAACGCTGAACTGTCTCATGCGTGTTGTACCCGCTGCGGTTGCAGGCATCGCCTTCCTGTCGGGCGGACAGTCGAGTGAATTGGCATCGGCCCGTCTAAACGCCATGAATGTCAGGGCTAAGGCAGCTGGATCACCGACACCCTGGCCGCTAGGGTTTTCTTTTGCTCGCGCCATCCAACAACCCGTCTTGGAGATATGGAGGGGAAAAGAGGCCAATGTATCAGCAGCACAGCAGGCGCTGTACCGGCAGGCGAGTTTCAACCGGTTAGCGCGCCGCAGCAAATTTACTGACGCCTTGGAAGCGGCATAGACATGAACGCAGCAGTGCCAGCATACGGCATCCCAAAGCTTTACTTCATCCGGCATGGCGAGACGGAATGGTCGCTCTCGGGCCGACACACAGGGCGCATGGACCTTCCACTGACCACGCAAGGCGAGGATCAAGCGCGCAAGCTCGGAGCTCGGCTCGGGGAACTTCGGTTTTCTCGTGTGCTGACAAGCCCACGGGAACGCGGCCGCCGAACCTGCGAATTGGCGCAGCTGAAGCCGTTGGCCGAGATCGAGCCTGACCTGACCGAATGGGACTATAGTGACTACGAAGGACAAAGGACTGTGGAAATCTGGCAGCAGCGACCGGGGTGGAATCTGTTTCGCGACGGCTGTCCTAGGGGCGAAATGCCCGCACAGGTATCTGATCGTGCGGATCGCGTCATAGCAAGTCTTGGCGATCAGCAAGGGAACATCGCGCTCTTCTCCCACGGCCAATTCGGCTGCGCCCTTGCCGCACGCTGGATTGGTTTGCCGGTAATCGAAGGACAGCATTTTTTGCTATCCGCCGCATCACTCAGCATCCTTGGCTACAACCCGAGCCACCCCGAGGTCCGGGTTATTTTGTCGTGGAACGATGCCCGGTAACGTGATCGGGTATAAAATCGATCCGGCCGCAAGCCAGTGAAGCTGGCGTTGCCCTACCGAACGGGAGCCCGCCAGGAGCGTTGCATTGATGCCACTTGAAATCTGACGAAAGATGGATGGATCAATCGGTCGATTTAGTCGAGAACATCGCCGACCTGGTTAATCCCTTGCGCGAAAAGCCCTACCTACCATGAGGTTTGATCGAAATGTGTTTTTCCGCCACAGCCAGCTTCACGGCAGGGATCGGACTTCTGGCCATCGGCGCGCTCACGACGAGCCGCGTCAAACGTCGGGCTGAACTGCCGTTCGCATTGATCCCCGGATTGTTCGGGGTCCAGCAGCTGCTTGAGGGCGGATTGTGGCTGACCTTCTCGGACAATGCGCCGCTTGCAAATACGGTGCTAACCCACCTCTACTCCTTCTTTTCGCACGTCCTCTGGCCGATCTATGTTCCGATTGCGGTCTTGCTGCTCGAACCGGAGGCATGGCGACGTAAGGTGCTGATGGTCATAGCTGTGGCCGGTGCCGCAGTCGGTCTTTACCTGTTGTACTTCCTCGTCACCGAACCGATCGTCTCAGAGGTTGTTGGCAGGCATATCAGCTACCAGTCTCCGCATTTTTATACCGCAGCAGTGATGGTGCTTTACGTTTTGGCGACGTGTGTCAGTTCCTTTGTTTCGAGCTGCAAGACGATCAGATGGTTTGGCGCGGCTACCTTCGTGGCTCTTCTCGCCGCTTACGTTTTCTACTCCTTCTGGTTCGTTTCGGTCTGGTGCTTCTTTGCCGCAATCCTCAGCATAATCGTCCTAATTCATTTCCGTCGCGTCGAGCCGGAGCCGCAGTCACGATGAATGATGAATGATCCCGGCGGCAGCCCGGCTAGCTTGCCTGAGCAGGCCCACGTATCGCCCAAACAAGCGCAGGCGACCAGCACAGTTCGATGGTGTCCCGCGCACAAAATTGTTGACAACCCGGCTTCGTCCCTTTTGCCTTTGAACAGGCTTTGCTTGCCCTCAAACCCGGCTTTGACGGCGGCTGCTATGCTTAGCATGCCGGTGAATTTCGCCACGTCTTTCATCAAGCCGCCGTCCTGCCGGACATCTCATCCAGCCAGTTCACGATCGTGCGCAGAGCCAAACCAAAGTTGCCAACTTGGCAATGATTCTGCGCGCGCTCGCTCCGCGTGAACAATCGCTCCGTGACCGAGCGGGGGTTGCTAAGGATTCTGATCTGGTCGTGCCACTGTTCTATCGGAACATAATGGTCTTCGCTTCCGGCCAATAGCAGAACGTCCTGGCCGATTGACGCGGTGACATCCGATGTCTCGAATTGTGCGACAGATCGCAGATATTCAAAAGCCGAGTTTGTTCCGGTGACGTGCTTTCCTTGCTGAATGCCCCATTCCACGACCGGGTTTGTCTTGGCGACGCGGTCGACCAACCAGTTCACGATCGCCGCCGCCCTTAGCCACAGCAGCATTCTTAGGATCCTGCGAATCCCAGTCCGCGTCTGGCCGAGATTGACCTCCTGAAAACTTACCAGCACATCGTATGCTATCACCCGCTCCACCCGCGGCTCGAAGGCGGCGGCACGCATCACAAGACACCCGCCTAGCGACATTCCCATCAGCGCGACCCGCTCAACAGCGAAATGATCGAGCACCGCGCTCACCGGCTTGTGCCACTCGGCGGTCATCGTGAGGCCGGCGTCGTCAAGTGCACCGCCCTGGCCCGGCCCCTCGAATGCGATGACATCGTAGCCGGCGTCGCGGAGATGACCGTCCGCATTTTCTCTAGCATTTCGGGCTCGCCCACGCAGCCGTAAATGGGGTTCATCTGGAAGTTCATGCTGACGTTCGGATGGAGGCTGTGATAGCCAATCGGCAATATCATGCGCTTGCGCGCACATTGCGGCCCTTCCCGGTGGCGCGGGTTGCAACCGCCGCAGGCGCTTTGCCGGCCTCTTTCATGCTTCGGCGGTTAATCCCCGTAAGTTTAGTGCGCTTGAGCATGAGGGCATTGATGGCAACCAGTGCGGAACTGCCAGACATCGCCAGCGCCGCAATGCTTGGCCCGAGCAGGAAGGGATAGAGGACGCCCGCGGCGAGCGGGAAGGCAAAGACATTATAGCCCACCGCCCACCATAGATTCTGGTGCATTTTTCGCAGTGTCGCGCGCGAAAGCTCAATCGCCCCGACCACGTCGAACGGATCGCTTTTCGTCAGGACAACATCGGCACTTTCCATCGCAACGTCCGTGCCCGCACCAATCGCAAAACCCACATCAGCTTGGGTTAAAGCGGGCGCATCGTTGACGCCGTCACCAACCATCCCGACCTTTTTACCCTGTCCCTGAAGCTCCTTGACCTTGCTGGCTTTGTCACCGGGAAGAACGTCGGCGAGCACCGTTTCAATCCCCAGGCTCTTGGCGATGCGTTCCGCTGTGCCTTGGTTGTCGCCCGTAAGCATGACGACCTCGACACCGCGTTCGCGCAGCGCCTTGACGGCGTCCACCGCAGAGGGGCGCACGGCGTCGGCTATGGCGATCAACCCCAACAGCTTGCCGCCAAGCGCCAGGTGAACCACTGTCCGACCCGCGCCCTGCATTTCCTCGGATTTTGCCCCCAGTTCGGTCAGG
>JAYTCN010000176.1:0-4469 GCA_043736475.1 Paracoccaceae bacterium | reverse complement strand
GGCAAGTGAATCACATTCCCAAAACCCTGGGAATCCCAAATCAGATTCTGTCAAAGAAAGACACACTCTAGGTGTCCAGATGCTCGAAGTTTCGCAAGACGACATCGTCCAGCGCGTTCGCCGTGACAATCCGTGGTGGGACAAAGGCGAAAACTACGTGTCGTCGGTGACAAGCTAAACGCACCGGGTATATTTTGAGCCGTTTTGTGGCCTCGTCCGAGACTTAACGGTCCGTCGCGCTATCGTCCTGATGGGGCCGCGACGGGTTGGGAAAACCGTGATGTTGCGCCAACTGGTCGAAAGGCTCATTGCGTCTGGCGCCCCGCCAAAAAACATTCTCTACGCATCCATTGACACTCCAATCTACTCGCATATTCCGCTGGAAAAATACCTTAGTTTTTTCGAGCTTCCTGCTGCCGGGAGGGACGAGCAGTACTATGTCATATTTGATGAAATCCAGTACCTGAAAAACTGGGAGCAGCACCTCAAGGATCTGGTCGACAGTTATCCAAACGTGCGGTTCATCGCTTCAGGATCTGCGGCGGCGGCGTTGAGACTGGCGTCAACGGAGTCGGGTGCCGGACGATTCAGTGATTTCAAAGTCCCGCCACTGACTTTTGCCGAGTTTCTGGATTTCATAGGACGGCGCGACGAGCTTATCGTCGTCAACCCATCATCAAGCGGTGAGGCGTTCGCAACAAATGACATTGATGCCTTGAACGGCGAGTTTGTGAACTATTTGAACTACGGCGGCTATCCAGAGGTTGCCTTGTCTACAGCAATCAGGGAAAATGCTGACCAGTTTGTACGGAACGACATTATAGACAAGGTTCTGCTCAAGGACCTTCCTACTTTGTACGGCATACAGAATATAGAAGAACTGAACCGACTGTTCGCGCACCTTGCCTACAACACCGGTCAAGAACTCAGCCTGCAAACATTAAGCGAGAAGTCGGGAGTAACCAAGCCAACCATCGTGAGATACATTGAGTACTTGGAAAGCGCTTTCTTGATTACAAAGGTGTCGCGGGTTGACCAAAGTGGCAGCAGATTCAGGCGCGAGACCCATTTCAAGACGTACCTGACCAATCCGTCCATGCGCGCCGCGCTTTACACACCCGTTGCGCCCGAAAATACCGAGGTCATTGGCCATTTGGCAGAATCGGCGGTTTTCTCGCAATGGTCGCACTTGCCTGGCAATCGTGATCTTTTCTACGCCCGCTGGCCCAAGGGCGAAATCGATATGCTCTACTTGTCAGGGGCCCGGCTGACGCCAAGATGGGCCGTCGAGATTAAATGGAGTGACCGTGCCGTCACAAAACCTCGAGAGGAACTGAAAGGTCTGGTAGAGTTCGTTGAGCTGGGAAAAATCAAGACCGCACTGTTCACGACACTTTCGCGCACGGGCAAATTGCAAATCTCCGGATCGTCAATCAGTTATCTGCCTACGAGCCTGTACTGTTACACGATTGGCAGGAATATAACGAAGGCCCTTTTCGATTATGCGGATGATTGAGTTGTCAACGGCGCGCCGAGGAATTTTCAATTCCGACTGGGCCGCGAGGGGTCGAGCCACGGGATCGAGGATTATCTTGAGATGAAGTGTATTTGTCTGAGCGTATGCGGGGGGATCGAGTATTTGCGCCAAGCAGAAATCAGTTGGTCAGCGGCGCGCGCCAGCCGGCGGCCAGCGCCTCGGATTCGGAACAGAACCAGCGTTCGCCTTTCGTTTCATCAATGTTCGTGCGGTCGTAATCGCGCGAATAGGGGGTGTGGTAAATCTGGCCGTTGGCCGAGATATTGCCTTTGATCGGGCATTCACCGGGGGCGGTCCGGGCTTCTTCGGTCCAGCGCATCGAGCGGTATTCCCACGGGGCGAGGAAGCTGCCGGACCAGACGCCTGACTTTTCGCTGCGGGCAGTTTGTTCCTGGGCGACGAAAGTATCGGAGAATTTGGCGAACACCAGCGCAAGGCCGCTTTCGACCATCGCCGCGCCAAGGTTGACCTGACCAGCAAAGCAGGTGGCGATCAGGCGGTCATAGCCGTCGTAGGAACCGCCCGAGCACCGGATGGCCTTGCCGCGCGTCAGTTTCAGCAAATATGCCGTCCCCGCCTGGCCGCATTGCCATTCGCCGCCGTTGGCATCGAAACAGCTTTGGCTGGTTTCGAAAGCGTCGATGCCTTCGATCCGGATTTTCTGGCCGCCAACATTCAGCGTGTCGCCGTCAACGATCCGGGCAGTGCCGGAGAATTCGCTGGCATCGGCGGGCAGGGCGAATAACCAGCCTGCCAACAGCAACCGGACGAACAAAGTTAACATGGGTTAACTATTGCGGGATACCAGTCAACAAATCAAGGTGATCGGTTACTCCGCCGCCACCCCCGCCATTTCCACCTTCTCCACCCTGACCGCCGCGAACTTGAACTCCGGTATCTTGCCGAACGGGTCGAGCGCGGGATTGGTCAGGGTATTGGCGGCGGCTTCGACAAAGGCGAAGGGCAAAAAGACGTTGTCCAATACAATTGGTGCGGCGTAAGGTCAGATTTGCCAACCCCCGACGCCAGTCGCGGAAATTCTTTGAAAACTCTATTCGACAACTCTGTTTTCGAGCTTAAAGCCGATCTTCGTTTGCGAATCATGGTCGCCGGGGCGTTGCTTCAACCATTCGGAAACTAGGCGATAGATAAGCGCGTGTACCTTTTCAACATCCGGGCATATTGCGCCGTCAAAGTCGCAATCTAATTCTTTGTCAAGGATTGTAAAATGCGCCTCATTGCCTTTCCGCGCGCAGCGAATTATAATTATCAGATTGTGCTTGGGAAATTCAACCTCTGCTTTTTCCAAGATAACCCCAAGCCCGAAACGAAAAGAGCCGTCTGAAACGTGCGTTAGTGCATTTTGCAGAAACGGGACTTCCGAAGTGTTTTCTTCTTCGTCGAGGTTGTAAAATGGCGTGTAACTTTTCGTTTCGCCGTTTGATTGAAAGTTCCTCGGCATTTCCAAGAAGTCCCTTAGTCCATTCACAATCAAGGTGGCGAGAAGCACGTTCTCGTCGCAAAACTTTTTCTCGCTTTCCTTGTATGCTGCGAAAGCGCCTCGAAGCTTTTGGTACCTGCTCATTCGCCTCTCCTAAAAATTTATGGCCCGACCGCGC
Organism: Paracoccaceae bacterium; assembly: GCA_043736475.1. GTDB lineage: Bacteria > Pseudomonadota > Alphaproteobacteria > Rhodobacterales > Rhodobacteraceae > JANMOK01. Next base: position 1,313 of record JAYTCN010000176.1, on the reverse strand, counting down.
GCTCCTGATGCTGCCCGTAGTGGGTGTTTATTCTCATTGAAAGCAATACCGCGCCTTCGGAAATTTCCAATGTTGACTATTGCCTCACCAGGGCCCGCTATTCCGCCGCCACCCCCGCCATTTCCACCTTCTCCACCTTGACCGCCGCGAACTTGAACTCCGGTATCTTGCCGAACGGGTCGAGCGCGGGATTGGTCAGGGTATTGGCGGCGGCTTCGACAAAGGCAAACGGAACGAACACGTTGTCCTCGGCCACCGCCCGGTCGGCCCGCGCCATCACGGTGATCGAACCGCGTCGGGTGGTCAGGCGCAGCAGGCCGCCGGGTTGCACGCCCAGCCGCCGCAGGGTCGCCGGGTGCAGCGAGCAGTTCGCCTCGGGCTCCAGGCCGTCGAGCACTTTGGCACGTCTGGTCATCGAGCCGGTGTGCCAATGCTCCAGCTGCCGCCCGGTGATCAGGATGAACGGGTATTGCCCGTCCGGCACTTCGTCGGGTGCGATGATGCTGGCCGGGGTGAACCTGGCCCGGCCATCCTTGCGCGGGAAGCCGTCGCCAAACACGATGGCCTGGCCCGGATCGTCGGGGGTGAGCGAGGGATAGGCCACGGCCCCTTTTTCCAGCCGCTCCCAGGTGATGTTATCGAGCGAGCGCATGTTGAGCTTCATCTCGGCGAAGATCTCGCGCGGATGGCTGTAGGTCCAGTTCAGGCCCAGCCGGTTGGCCAGATCGGTGGTGATCCGCCAATCTTCGCGGGCTTGACCTGGCGGCGGCACGGCGGGGCGGCCCATTTGCACCTGGCGATTGGTGTTGGTGACGGTGCCGGTTTTCTCGGCGAAGGCGGTGGCGGGCAGGATCACATCGGCATAATTGGCGGTTTCGGTCAGGAAAATATCCTGCACGACCAGATGTTCCAGTTTGGCCAGCGCGGCGCGGGCGTGGTCGACGTCGGGGTCGGACATCGCCGGGTTTTCGCCGAGGATATACATGCCGTGGATCTTGCCGTCATGGATCGCATCCATGATCTCGACCACGGTCAGGCCCTTCTGGGCCGAGAAATCCGGGGTTTTCCAGATCTCGGTAAAGGCCGAGCGCACGCCGTCGTCGGTGACGCTTTGGTAATCGGGCAGGAACATCGGGATCATGCCGGCGTCGGACGCGCCCTGGACGTTGTTCTGGCCGCGCAGCGGATGCAGCCCGGTTCCCGGCCGGCCGACGTGGCCGGTCATCAGCGCCAGCGAGATCAGGCAGCGCGAATTGTCGGTGCCGTGGATATGCTGGGAAATCCCCATGCCCCAGAAGATCATGCCCGCCTTG
>JAYTCN010000175.1:0-1851 GCA_043736475.1 Paracoccaceae bacterium | reverse complement strand
CGACAGTTGCCAGCACGAACGTGGTTAGCGGCGCCAGCAAAAACACAATCTTGTCGGCACCCGCCGGAATGACGATTTCCTTGACGATGTATTTGATGAAATCGGCGAAACTCTGCAACAACCCCCAGGGCCCGACCACGTTCGGCCCGCGCCGCATCTGCACTGCCGCCCAGACCTTGCGGTCGCCGTACATGAGGAACGCCAGCGAGATCAGGATCAGCACCGTCACCAGCAGGCATTGGCCGAGAATGATCAGGAAAATGCCGGGATACGTCGAAAAGAACCCCATTCCCCTACTCCGCTGCTATCTTCATCAACCGCGCCGCCGCCAACCGGCTCAGCTCCGCCATCACCGTCGAAGCCCGCGCAATCGGGTTGGTCAGGTAAAAATCGGCGACCGGGTAACCAAAATCCCCTTGCCCGAGCTTGCCCGCCTTCTCCAATTTCCATTCGTTCACCGGCACCACATCCATCATGGCCAGATGCGGGAACTCGGCAAACATCGCGGCCCGCAAAGCCGCCAGCGAATCCCACGGCAAAACCGCCGCCAATTCCGCCGATAAAGCCCGGATAATCGCCCAGTTCTCCTTCGCCTCACCGGGCGCGAAACCGGCGCGGTTGGCCAATTGCGGGCGACCTTCGGTGTTGACGAAAATCCCCGATTCCTCCGGATACGCCGCACCCGGCAAGATCACATCCGCCCGATGCGCCCCCTTGTCGCCGTGCGATCCCTGATAAATCACCAACGGACCCGCCGGAATGTCCACTTCGTCCGAGCCAAGGTTATAAACCACCTCGGCCCCGGCAATCCCATCCGCACTGACAAACCCGATATCCATGCCGCCGACGCGCGACGCCGCCGTATGCAGCACCATGAACTTCGATTCCGTCAGTTCGGCAAACTGCATCGCCGCCGCCAACACCGCAGCGCCATCGGCACCGGTCAAAGCCCCAGCCCCAACAATCACCATCGAATTCTTGCCGATTGAATCCGCATGCGGCTTCGAATTCATCGCAACCAGCGTCTCGCGCCCGGTTCCCAGCTGCACCACATCATAGGTCAAATCGACCAAAGGCCCGACCACACCCACACGTGCCCCATTTAGCCAGGCCTTGCGGATCCGCGCGTTCAAAACCGGTGCCTCAACCCGCGGATTGCACCCGATCAGCATGATCCGTTGCGCCGCATCAATATCCTCGATGCACGCCGTGCCCACATAGCCCGACCGGTTGCCCGCCGGCAGTTTCGCCCCGTCAACCCGGCATTCCACCGATCCACCCAAACCGCTCACCAGCGCCTTCAAGGCAAACATCGCCTCGACCGGCACCAGATCACCGGCCACAGCCGCAACTTTTTTGCTGCGAACAGCCTGCACCACCGCCGCAAACGCCTCACCCCACGAAACCGCCACCAGCTTGCCCGCCTTGCGCACGAATGGCCGATCCAGCCGTTGCCGCCGCAACCCGTCCCAGACAAACCGCGTCTTGTCGGAAATCCATTCCTCGTTCACGCCGTCATGGTTGCGCGGCAGTATCCGCATCACTTCGCGCCCCTTGGCGTCGATGCGGATATTGGCCCCCAAAGCGTCCATCACATCAATGCTCTCGGTTTTCTTCAATTCCCACGGCCGTGCCGTGAACGCATAGGGCTTCGACACCAGCGCCCCAACCGGGCACAGGTCGATGATATTGCCCTGCAGGTTCGAATCCAAAGTCTGGTTCAGATACGAGGTGATCTCGCTGTCCTCGCCGCGTCCGGTCTGCCCCATCTGGGTGATACCGGCGACCTCGCTGGTAAACCGCACACAACGCGTGCAGGAAATGCAGCGCGTCATATGGGTCTCGACCAGC
>JAYTCN010000174.1:0-4483 GCA_043736475.1 Paracoccaceae bacterium | reverse complement strand
TGAGTTTCCTATTTGACGGCCCCGGCGGTCAGTCCTTTGACGAACTGGCGCTGAAAGATCAGGTAGACGATGATGACGGGAATGGTGGACAGCGACACGCCGGCGGCGATCAGCCCGATGTCGCGGGTATAGGCGCCCTGAAAGAACATCAGGCCCAGCGGGATCGGGCGGCGCGCCTCGTCCTGCAAATACAGCAGCGGCATCAGGAATTCGTTCCATGTGCGCATGAACTGGAACACGATCAGGGTCGAAATAGCAGGCCGGGCCAGCGGCAGCATGACAGACCGGAATATCCGGAATTCGTTGCAGCCATCGACGCGGGCGGCCTCGGTCAATTCATACGGCAGATCTTCGAAAAAGGACTGCATCAGGAAGATGCCGAAGGGCAAGCCGAAGGCAATCGACGGCAGGATCACGGCAAGATAGCTGCCCAGAAGCCCCATCGCGAGAAGCTGGTAATAGAGCGGGATCATGACCGACTGGAACGGGATCGTGAGGCCCAGAAGCACGGTGTAGAAGATCAGCATCCGCCCCCGAAAGCGGAACCGGGCGATGCCGTAGCCCGCAAGAGCCGACAAAGCGACCACGCCGATCACGGTGGGCACCGTGATAATGACGGAGTTGATGAAGTAGTTGCCAAAGCGGCCCTTGACCCAGGCATTCACGATGTTGTCGAGGAATATCCCGGTCGGCAGGCCGAAGGGGTTCTGCATCACCTCGTTCGCGGGGCGCAGCGCCGTGATCCACATCACGACGATGGGATAAAAGGCGATGAAGGCGAACAGGATCAACACGGCATGGCGAAACCACAGCCGGGCGCGGCGCGAGGTGAGGGGCGTCGTCATCGGGCACCCTCATCGCCGGTGCGCATGCGCATCGTGACCCAGGCGGCGATCAGCGACAGGACGGACATCACCATGGAAAGGGTCGCGCCATACCCATATTCGTTGCCGCGGAAGGCGACCTCATAGGTGTAGGTCGCGATGACCTCGCTCGCGTTGTTCGGGCCACCGCTGGTCATGACCCAAACCACGTCAAAGACGTTGAATCCGCCGATCACGGTATAGACGATGACCATGGTCAGGACGGGGCGGATCTGCGGAATGATGACGTGGCGGAACCGCTGCCGCGCGTTCGCACCGTCAATCCGGGCGGCACCGACAAGTTCGGGATCGACCTTTTGCAGCCCCGCGAACAGCACAACAATGCAGAAGCCTAGGTAAGACCAAATTGCGGTCACAAGGACGGCATAAAGGGCGGTTTCGCTTTCGCCCAGCCAGCCGAACGCAAAGTTGCCAAGGCCGACTGCGCGCAGGCCGGTATTCAACAGGCCGAACAGCGGGTTGTAGATCCAGCCCCAGATGATTCCGATCACCACGGGCGACAGCACCACTGGCAGGAAATAGATCGTGCGATAGGTCATTGATCCGCGCGCATCCGACCACAGCATCACGGCGATGATCAGTCCGATGAACACCGGCACCACGGTGCCGATCACGACCCAGATGACGTTATTGCCAAGCGCGGCCCACATCGCCGTATCGCCCGACAGGCGCAGGTAATTCGCGGCCCCGGTAAAGACCGGCTGACCGACCCCGTTCCAGTCGGTGATGCTAAGCCAGATGGTGGCCAGAAACGGGATACCGAAAAATACCAGATAGACCGCGAAGGCGGGCAGGACGAACCAGAAACCGGCGCGTTGCCGGGCGGCGATGCGGGACTTGGCCATGACGTTTCTTTCGCTGGACTGGGGCGAAGATGGCAAAGCCGCGGAGCGGGCTGCTCGTGGCAACCCGCTCCGCGCAATTGCGCCTACTGCGCCACGGCCGCCTGCATCGCGGCGGCCTGTTCCGCCGCCGTGCGATCACCCGCCAACACCGCCTGGAACCCGTCCAGCATCGCGGTGTTGAACGCCTCTGGCGTGAGGACATCGATGTTGTAGCCCATCCGCATGGTGGACAAAGCTTCCATCGTCTGGGCCAGCAATGGCGAGACTTCAAGGGATGACGTGTCCACGTCATAGGGCGGGATCACTGACATCTGTTCGACCCAGTAACTGGCATTGGCCGGGTCATACAGGAAGGTCAGGAACCGCTCTGCCGCTTCGACATTTGTCGAAGCCGAAGTGATGAAATAGCCAGAACCAAGGCCAGCCGGGGGCAGAGTCGTGCCGCCTGCCGGGGCGGGCAGGAAGAACGAATTGGTCTGGAACGTCGTGTCCTTGAATCCGCGGATCATCCAGCTTCCGGTCATGGTCATGCCGGCCGTGCCTGCCGAAAACAGGATGTTCGCATCATCATAGGCGACAGCGTTGACCGAAGGGTTCAGGTAGCCCGCCGCATTCATGTCGACGAACATCGCTTGAATGGCCGCGACGACTTCGGGCGCTTCCCAGGATTCGGTGCCCGCGATCATCGCCTCGAGTTTGTCTTGCGGGATGAAGTTGTTGGCATAAAGGCTGAAGTTGTGAAAGGCCGGCCAGCCCGCCGCGTTACCAAAGGCCACCGGGATCACACCCGCTGCTTTCAGCGCTTCGCTGACCGTCAGAAACTCTTCATAGGTCGTGGGCGCGGTCAGACCCAGTTTCGCGAACAGATCGGCGTTGTAATAGACGGCGACGAATTCAAGCTGGTTTCCCACACCGTAAACCTTGCCGCCAAAGGTCGAGCGTTCCTTGGTCCAGGGATAGACCGCGTCCAGCGCGCCGCTGGCATAGAAATCATCAAGCGGACGCAGAAGTCCCGCTTCGGCCAGCACACCCGCGAAACCGGGACCGGTGTCGTAATACACCACGTCCGGCCCGGTGCCGGAGTTCAGCGCAGTCTGGATGATGGCGCGCATGTCATCGACCGACTGCACATCGCGCATGACATCGATATCGGGGTTCGCTGCCTCGAACGCCGCGACCATCGCATCCATGCCTTCGGTAGTTTCGGTGAACGTGTCCCACACTCGCAGTTCAACCTGCTGTGCCGATACGCCACCTGCCGCAAGGGCAAGCCCGCTTGCCGCAGCAAGCATTGAAAGCTTTCTCATCTCTCCTCCGTTCAGCGTTTGTTTTGGTTTTCACTGGTGGCCGGTCCTTCGCGACTCACCATGTGGCAACGTTACCATAGACCCACCAGAAAAAACTTGTCAACTATTTTGCCTAAAATTCCGGCGATAGGTGAAAGGCGGGTTTTCGTCCTCAGGCGGGCGGTGCCGCGGTCGACCGACGCTGCACGAATGCTGCACTTATCTGGGGCACTGAGGGCGTTTCGGGCTTTCTGCCTTCGACCGCGTCAATGACCATGCGGGCTGCCGTCTGGCCAAGTTCATAGGCAGGCAGACGCACCGTCGTCAGTTGCGGGGCCAGGTAGTGGCCCAGCGTGTCATCAAACCCGATTACCGAAATATCCTCGGGGACGCTCAGGCCTGCCTCGCGGATCGCCTGCAGAACCCCGGCGGCGACGATGTCGTTGGCACACTGGATCGCGGTCGGGCGCCGCGCCGACGATAACAGCCTGACGGCAGAGTCATATCCCGGGCGCAGCGAGTTTTCGGCGTCCAGCAGATAGCGGGACCCCGCAAGGAAATATTCCTCGCACGTCCCGCCAATCGCCGCCATCGCATCGCGATAGGCCCCGATGCGTTCCATTTCCACATAGCCCGCCAGTTCCGCCGCAGGCAGACCCCCGACATAGGCGATGTTGCGGTGGCCAAGGGCGATCAGGTGTTGCATCGCCGCGGATGCGCCCGCGTAGTTGTCGACCGTGATTCCCGGCGCGCGCGTGCTTTTGGGGCGTTCGACCTGCACGACGGGCACCCCGCGCGCAAAGGCGAAATCGACATTCTCGGCCACGACAGGCGTGGTGAAGATCAGGGCATCGGCGCGCCAGTTCAGAAAGGTGTCAATCCCGCGCCGCTCTGCCTCGGCCGCGCCCTGCACATTGTAGGTCAGCGCCGTATAGCCCCGTGTCTTCGCCTCGTCTTCGACGCCGCGGGCCACCATGAGGTAGAAGGGATTCGGGATCGTCGACCGCAGCAGATGCCCGATGACAAAGCTGCGGCGCTGCTTGAGGCTGCGCGCCAGCGAATTCACCTGGTAGCCGGTCTGTTCCATCGCGGCGACAACGGCGGCGCGGGTTTTCTCGGCCACATAACCTTGCGCATGAACGACACGGGTCACCGTGCTGGTTCCGACGCCGGCGACGCGTGCTACATCCTTGATCGTGGGTCGGTCCTTCATACACGCACCTCGTCTGGCACGGAACTGAGCAGACCGCGCCTGCGTAGTTAGGCAATTCTGGTGGCCACCTCAACCCCACGATCTCGACTTGGTCAGCGTGTGAATTCTCCCCTCGGAATTGGCTCTGGGGCTGGAAACGCCCCTCTGCGGTGTTGTTTTGCCAATGGGACGGCAGTTGAACCCACACGTGCGGGCGTCAGTCGGGGAAGTCAGCATGTTCGGCTTTGTGTCCGTCGTCGAATGATTTGGAACAGC